>JBGPMZ010000536.1:0-2861 GCA_041487255.1 Binataceae bacterium (SeqCode)
AGGTCTCATCGCTAGTCGCGAGGCGGGACCGAGACGTAGCGGTTGCCCTTCTCGTAGAAGCGCCAGGGAAGCGCGGCCCAGTCGCCGGCATAGTCAACATTGATGCGCGGCGAACGGGCGATTCTCCCGCGCGGAATTTCATCGTCGCTCTCTTCGAGGAATAGCTCGTCGCCGCAAAGATCGCGGCCATAGTCGGCGCCGGTGATCGCGAGCGCGCTGGTGAGTTTGCCGGGGCCGTTGGTCAGCTCGCGCGAGGTCGCCGGCTTGCCGCGACGCCGCGCCATTAGCTCGATTCCTCGCACCGGTTCGACCGCGCGTATCAGCACCGCATGAGGTTTTCCCTCGGACGCGACCACCAGGTTCATCGCCCAACTTACGCCGTACAGCAGGTAGACGTAGGCGTGGCCGGGCGGGCCGAACATCGCGGTGGTGCGCTTGGTATGGAGTCCGCGCCGGCTGTGCGCGGCGAGATCGAGCGGACCTCGGTACGCCTCGGCCTCGACGATGCGGCCTGCCGCCTCGCCCTCGGGCGTGCGATGCACGAGGATTTTCCCGACGCATTGCCGCGCGACGGTCAGCACCGGTTGCGCGTAGAACTCGCGTGGAAGTTTGCGGCGATTTTGCGATGCGGACTCGATCACGCGAGCAATGTAATCTTCCGGGCTCATTCGAGGAAAGCTTCTTCGATGATTTGGCAGCTTGACCTATCTGGAACCGATGGGTTACAGATAATTCGCAACGGAGGCCGAAATGGAAGAGCATCGGGTAGTTTCACGCGAAGAATGGATCGAGGCGCGCAAGGATTTCCTCGGCAGGGAGAAAGAGTTCACCCGGATACGCGATCGGCTGAGCCGGCAGCGTCGCGAGCTGCCGTGGGTGCGGGTCGACAAGGACTACGTCTTTGAAGCCCCTGAGGGCAAGGTCACCCTGGCCGAGTTGTTTGCGGGTCAGAGCCAATTGGTCGTCTATCACTTCATGTTCGACCCGAGCTGGGAAGCAGGATGCAAGAGCTGTTCGTTCTGGGCGGACAACTACAATCCGATCATCGTGCACCTGAAGCATCGCGACGCGAACCTGGTTGCGATTTCCCGCGCGCCGCTGCCGAAGCTCGAGGCCTATCGCAAGCGCATGGGCTGGAGCTTCAAGTGGGTTTCATCCGCGGGCAACGACTTCAACTACGACTACCAGGTTTCGCCCACGCCCGAGGAAATCGCCAAGGGCGAGAGCTACTACAACTATCAGATGAGCAAAACGACGGGTGCTGAACGACCCGGCATCAGCGTGTTTCGTAAGGATGCGGACGGGAGCATCTTCCACACCTACTCAACCTACGAGCGCGGGCTCGACATGCTCAACGGCGCGTATCACATCCTGGATCTGTTGCCTAAGGGCCGCGACGAAAAGGGTCTGAAATATACGCAGGAGTGGGTGCATCGCCACGACGAATACGAGCCGACCTAACCCCTGGCCCCTTCCCCTAAAGTGGAAGGGGAACCAGAAGGAGAGGAGCAGAAGAATCCGATCCGGCAGCTTCTTTTTTCGTGTCATTCTGAGGCAAGCTTGCGCCGCCGAAGAACCTCGGAAGCGCCCAAGGACCGGATGTCACTTCAGCATGCGAGTGAGCATCGCATGCCACCATCGCAGGAGGAGGCGGCACCATGCGAATGCTGAAGTGACATTTGGTCGCGCACCTCTGTCGAGGTTCTTCAGCTGCGCTCCGCTCGCTTCAGAATGACAGGAAGAAAAGAGCGCGGGGTCTCTCGCTAAGGCTTCATCTCACCCGGCGCGGCTTTGCTGCCGCCCGGTCCCTCGGGCTTCTTCAGGCTGAATTTGTCGAGGCGGTACTGCAGCGTTCGATAACTCATGCCTAACATCTTGGAGGCCTTCGCTATCACCCAGTCGGACTTCTCCATCGCCTGCAGAATCAGATCGCGCTCGAAGGTTTCGAAGTTGATGCCCTCGTTGGGAATCTCGAAACGATCGCTCCGCGCCGCGGCCGCTTTGTCGCCCGGTCGGACCGGCATCTTGCGCGATAGCACTTCCGACGGCAGATCCTTGGGCATGATCTTGTCGCCGTCGCACAGCAGGATTGCGCGCTCGATCGCCGACTCGAGCTGGCGCACGTTGCCCGGCCATGGATAGTCGAGCAGGATTTCCATCGTCTCGCGGCTGATTTCCTTGGCATGTCCGTCGGAAAGATGCGCGAACTTCTTGAGGGCGTGCGCTGCGAGCAGCGGAATATCGCCGCGACGATCGCGCAGCGGCGGCAGCGTTATAGTAACGACGTTGACGCGATAGTAGAGGTCCTCGCGAAAGTTGCCCTCGGCGACCTCGTCGGCGAGATTCTTGTTGGTGGCCGCAATCAGCCGCACGTCGACGTGAAACGATTCGTTGCCGCCGACGCGCCGCACCTCGCGCTCCTGCAACACGCGCAGCATCTTGGCTTGCAACGGAGGCGGCAGGTCGGCGATTTCATCGAGGAACAAGGTCGACTTGTCGGCCGCCTCGACCAGCCCGATCTTGCGCTCATTGGCTCCCGTGAACGCGCCTTTCTCATGGCCGAAGAGTTCGTTCTCCATCAAGGTCTCGGGAATCGCGGAACAATTGATCGCGACGAACGGCCGCGCCGCGCGAGGCGACAGGCGATGGATCCCGCGCGCGATCACTTCCTTGCCGGTGCCGCTCTCGCCCTGAATCAGCACGGTGGAATTCGAGGGCGAGATTTTTCTTACAATACGAATGATGTCCTGCACCGCGGCATCGACGCCGACGATTCCCTCGACGGTCAGGCCGCCCTCCAGCTTGCTCTTGAGCAGCGCGTTCTCCTGCTTGAGGTTCGCCACCTCGGCGGCCTTCGAGAT
>JBGPMZ010000537.1:0-2856 GCA_041487255.1 Binataceae bacterium (SeqCode)
ATCACAAACTCTCAGGGTGACACAAGAAAGAAGAGGCCAGCGGAACGATATTCCGGAACCAGTTTGGGCTGAAGCTTTGAGGATTGTGGCACTTTAGCCCTTCGAGATCCTTCGCGCTGCTGCTACATGCCGCCGCTCAGGATGACACAAGAAAGAAGGGTCGATCTGAAGTGTAAAGACTTGAGCGAGGAGTGGCCCACCCACGCTTGCCGGCAAGCCGACGGCTATTAGTCTGCGCCACCAGCAGCGGGGCCGTTTCCTCTCCCGTGTCATCCTGAGCGAAGCCTCCGGCGCACGCGAAGGATCTCGAACGCCGGAATTCCACCACACTACTCATAGGCCTGGATGCCTCGACCTGCGCGACAATGGAGGATGCGCGTTGCATTCGCAGGGTCGAGACTCCTTGCACTCGCTGACGCGAAGGCAATTCGAAGCGAGGTTGGGATCAGCCCTGGGCTCATCCCTAAGACTTGGATTAGGGTTCAACGCGATTGAGATCCCTCGGATAGAGTGTCGCCTCGCGAACATTTTTCAAGCCGAGCACCTGGCAGGTCAGGCGCTCCAATCCGATCGCGAGCCCTCCATGCGGCGGCATTCCGAAGTCGAACATCTTGAGATGCGACTCGAACGCGGCGGTTTCGATGCCTCGCGCACGGAGCGCCGCTTCGAGGTCCGATCGCCGGTGCAACCGCTGACCGCCGCTGGTGACTTCGAGCCCGCGCAAAAGCAAATCGAAGCCTGCAGCATGCACTTCATCGGCCGCTGGATGCGTGTAAAACGGTCGGCTGCTGAGGGAAAACTCCGTCACGAACACCGCCGCTACGCCGGACTCGCGCTCTGCGATTTCGCAAAGCTGTCGCTCCGCCATCGGATCGAGGTCATCGATCAGATCGGCGCGACCATGCGCTTTGCGCAGGCGATCGATGCACTCCTCGAAGGTCCAGGTCGGCGCCGCTTCAAGTGTCGGCAAATATGAATCGAATTGCGCGAGCGAGGAAGTGAAGCGCTCGCGAATCGCCGCGAACATCTCGATTAGAATCTCGCGCTCCAGATCGATGATGTCGTTCATCCCCTCGATGAATCCCATCTCTAGATCCAGCGACAGGTACTCACACAGATGCCGCGAGGATGCGTGAGGCTCGGCGCGATAGACATGGCCGGTCTCGAATACGCGTTCCATCCCGCCGACAGCGTGCTCTTTGTAGAACTGCGGGCTCTGCGCGAGGTATGCCGCGCGATCGAAGTACTTGATCGCGAACAGGTTGGTGCCACCCTCGGTCGCGCTCGCGACAATCTTCGAGGTGAATATCTCGGTGAACCTGCGCCGCCGCAGGGCCGCGCGGAACTCCTCGGCGAGAGCGGCTTCGATGCGGAAAATGGCGCCGCCGCGATCGGTGCGAAGTGCGAGCGGCCGGTTACTGATCGCGATATCTGGTGAGATTTCCTCAAGACGCGACGCCGAGGTGAAGGGAAGTACCTCTGCCGCCGAACTGAGGACCTCGAGCTCCTGGCAATCGATCTCGACTCCCCCGGGCGCGCGTTCATCGACGCGAGGCTTACCGACAATCGCAACCGCCGACTCAGCGCGCAGGCCAAGGTTCTTGACGCCGGCAGGATCCGCGACCACCTGGATGATGCCCGAACAATCCTGGAGGACGATGAAGGTGGTCGATTTGGTTTCCCGAATCCGCCGAATCCATCCCCTAAGAACCACGGGTTCTGATTGCGATCGATCCAACTCCGCGATCAATTGGCGTTTCATGTCCTTTTCCTCCGGAGAAAAACAAAAAAGGCCGCGAGCTTCATGCGCCCGCGGCCTCTTCTCGTAACCGATTTGCTGGTCTATTCGATCACGACACCGGCACGCAGGCGCAGACGCATGAGCGTCGATTATCGCCGTCGTTGCGGTTGTCGCCATTCAGCATCATTGTGATCTTAGTTAGTCGCGGCGCGGTAGCGGAGTCAAATCGCGCGCGGGTGGAGGCCCGATGAAAGGAAGCTGTTTGTGCGGAGGGGTCAGCTACGAGGTGACCGGCCGCGTGTCCCGCTTCGGCTACGACCATTGCTCGCGATGCCGCAAGGCCAGTGGATCCGCGTTCATGGCCGAGTTGTTCTGCAAGCCCTCCGATTTCAGATGGACGTCCGGCGAGTCGCTGGTGAAGGTCTACGAGGCGCCGGTGCGGGAATCGCCGCCGGGATATCGGCGGATCTTCTGCTCGCTGTGTGGATGCAACGTGCCCGACGTACACGTCGAAACAGTCTTCATCCCGGCAGGTTCACTTGACGACGATCCGGGCATCCGACCCCAGGCGCACATTTTCGTCGGATACAAGGCGCCGTGGTTCGAGATCACCGACGGATTGCCTCAGTTCCATCGGCATCCACCCCGGTGAGCGGCTGCAAGCGGCGCAAGATCGCGGTTGCGAGCGACACCCCGATCCTCGGCATCGATGTGGGTGAGGACTACCTGGACCTCGCGCTGCTATCGGCGGATCGCGCGACGCTTTCGTATCATCGCGTGGCGCTGGAGGGCATCGCGAGTCCGGTTGCAGGCACGATCGCCAGGCGCATTGCCGATGCGGTTGGAGCCGATCTGCGAGGTGGCTTGGCATTGGTCGATTCGCCTCGCACGCCACGCGACGTCGATTGCTCGACCGGCAAGATGCTCCGAATTGCGCAAGCGCCTCGGGCCAGGGTGATCGACGCATCGCTGCGCGGGCTGCTTCGCGAAACCTTCAACGGGACGATGCGTCCGCTTTCGATGTTTCCGACTCCGCTCGCGAGCTACTTCGCGGGATGCGTCGCAAGTCGCGCGTGCAAACCGCATTTGCGCGCGACGGCGAAGGATCTACTCGC
>JBGPMZ010000538.1:0-2856 GCA_041487255.1 Binataceae bacterium (SeqCode)
AGCATCATGGTCTTGCCGGTGAACGGCGCGGCCACGATAAGCCCGCGCTGACCTTTCCCGATCGGCGCGATCAGGTCGATGACCCGGGTGGTGAGATCTTCGTGATTGTATTCGAGCTTGATTCGTTCCGAGGGATAAAGCGGCGTCAGGTTGTCGAACAGGATCTTGTCGCGCGCTTTTTCGGGGTCCTCGTAGTTAATCGATTCGACCTTGAGCAGCGCGAAGTAGCGCTCGCCCTCCTTGGGCGGCCGAATCAAACCGGAGACCGTATCTCCCGTGCGCAGATTGAACTTCCGAATCTGGCTCGGCGATATATAGATGTCGTCGGGGCCGGGCAGATAGTTGTAATCGGGAGAACGCAGGAAGCCGAAGCCGTCGGGCAGGATTTCCAGCACCCCCTCGCCGAGGATCGCTCCGTTGCGATGCGCCTGGGCCTGCAGGACCGCGAAGATCATCTCCTGCTTGCGCATGTTGACCGCGCCTTCGACCTCGAAGTCGCGCGCGACCTGCGCCAGCTCGGTGACCCGGGCCCGCTTGAGTGCTTTGAGATTCAGCACTCCCTCGGCGGAAATCACCTCGACCGGCTCGGAAGCTGGTTGTAATTGTGGAGGACGGTCGACAACCTGGCGCGGTTCGGAAGGAACCGAATCATCGCGCAGGTCATGATGTCTCGCCGCACTTCTGCCTTTAGCCATATGCCTCCCCCGCATCCTGCTCACTCGCTCTTCTGGATTTTCCATTTAACCTGAACTCCGTCCTGAACAATCGTTCAATTGACGGCATTTGAAATCGTGCGTGAAACCCCGAGTCAGGGCAAATCCTGAGGATTAGACCCACCTAAGCCTTGGCGATCGGGGTACGGATAAGGATTACGCCGTGTCTCGGGTGTGAGGGGTTGGCCGTCAGAGTGGCCGAGGTGGTCGTGAACTTAACCCCAGCGTCCCAAAGTGCGGAAGCTACACTTCACCGTATCCAAGCTTGCAAAACCTGTCAACGGCCTGACGATTAATCTTTCGCGAGCGCGTCGATCCTCGATTGCACGAGGTTGACCCCGTGCGCGGTGAAATAATCGCTGAAGTCCTGCGGCATCGGCGCGAGGAAAACCTTGCGCTCATGGGTGCGCGGATGCTCGATCGACAACTGCATCGCGTGCAGCGCATGACGATTGAATTCCCCTGCTTCGCCGACCCGCTTGTCCTTGGAGCCGCCGCCATACAAAACGTCGCCGAGGCATGGATGCCCGATTGATGCGAGGTGAACGCGGATCTGATGGGTGCGGCCGGTTTCCGGCATTACCAGCACCAGCGTGGCCTCGGGCGATTCTCGCAGACGATCAACTACTATCACATTGCTGACCGCTTCGCGCGGGGTGTGCGAGTGCACCGACATCCGCTTGCGATCGGTAGGATGGCGTCCGAGCGGGCGCTCGATCGTGATGCGGTCGCGCGAGACGATCCCTCGCACGATCGCGAGATACATTTTCTTCACCGTGCGCGCCTTGAACTGCGCGGAAAGAGCCGCCTTCGCAAACGGCGTCCGCGCCACCACCATCACGCCCGAGGTTTCCTTATCGAGGCGATGGACGATCCCCGGCCGCAGCACGCCGCCCGCCTCGGCCATCGTGGCAAGTTCGGGAAACCGCGCAAGGAGCGCGTCCACCAGGGTGGCATCGGGATGTCCCGGCGCGGGATGTACCGTCATCCCGGCGGGCTTGTTGACCACGATCAATTCGTCGTCGGAGTAGAGCACCTCGATCGAGGGCGCGTTCTGCGAAACCTCGCGAGGCGCCATCGGCGGTGGCTCGGCGATGGCGATGCGGTCGCCCTGATGCACCGCGCTGGACGGCCGCGACGACGGCGCACCATTGACTGTCACCAGGCCCGCTTTGATCATGCGCGCGACTTGCGAGCGCGTGTACTCGGGACCCAGCGCCGACGACACGAACACGTCGAGCCGCATGCGCTCATGGTCTGGTGCGACTTCTAGGTCTGCAAGCATCGATGTCGATGAGCGGGAGTCTACAGGAAGAATGACCAGTGCGAGCCTCCGGTCGGCTGCGAGGTGCAAGTCGTCGTCGACGGAGCGCCAGGACCATTGTCGGTCGTAGTGCAGGTGGTATTGGAGGATGGCGGAGTGTTGCTGGACACGCTGAGGCATCCGCAGCAGCTGAGCGCCACGAGGATTGCGAGAGCGCGAAGTCCATTGGTCAGGTTCGGGATTCGCATATGACTACACACTGTAATCATTGCATTGCGGCTCGCGCGATAGCGCGAATTTACTCCACCTGCACCGGCGGTTTGTCACCCAGCGCGAGTCGGTAACAGCCTCTCAGATGGGCTCGGGAGCGAGCGGATTGTAGCGAAGCTCGACGATCCTCAACCTTGTGATCTCAGATCGGCTACTTGAGTGGAGATGGCGGCAGCTGGACTGCGACCGCATCGCCCGGCGCGCCGCGCATCGCAGGACCGGGGGAGAAAGTGTTGGTCGCCGGATCGTAGATTTCAGTTGCGGAAAGCGGGACGCTCACGCATCCGTATTTGTCGCAGTGGAATCCGAATCCACCCGCGATGAGGATTTTGCCCGTGTTCGAGCCCGAAACGATACTTATTGCCACGTGCTGCGTGCGGGCCGAATGCATCGCGGGACCTGGATTGAAGCTGTTGGTCGCCGAATCATAAATCTCGGTTGACGATAACGGATGGTGGTCATCCTGCTGGCCTCCGGCGATGAGGACCTTGCCGGCGTTCGGCCCCGACGAAATGACCGTCGCGGTGTGAGATGCGCGCGCGACCTTCAGTGTCGCGGTGGCGTCGGGCCGAGCGAAGCTGTTGCTCAACGGATCGTAGAGCTCCGTCG
>JBGPMZ010000539.1:0-2843 GCA_041487255.1 Binataceae bacterium (SeqCode)
CCGGTGTCGACGCATGAGGTCATGAACGAGTAGATGCTGTATACGCGGCCGCGCTTCTCGCGCACTTCCTGGAACAGCCGCGAGGACATCCCGCCGCCCAGCGCGGTGTTCATTACATAACTCGCGTAGCGAAGCGGGTCGGTGTATCTGAGGCCGGGCCCGCCCATCACCAGATGAGCTTGCTCGAGTTTCTTTTGCTGATTGAGCACGCTGGGATGCACGCTCGGCGGGGTGACCTTGTCCGGCCGCCCGTCGCCTGCCACGGGACTGAACAGCCGCTCGCATTCGCGCACCAGCGAATCATGATCGACCTGGCCTGCTGCCGAAATGAAGATGCGCTCGGCGCGATAGCGCTCGGCCATAAAGGTGACCACCGCTTCGCGATCGAAACTGTTGACGGTCGCGGGCGAGCCGAAGATCGGCAGCGCGAGCGGATGCCCCTTCCAGAAATCGAGACTGAAAAGATCGTGGATGAAATCGTCGGGGGTGTCCTCGGCCTGCGAGATTTCCTGGATTACGACTTGGCGCTCGCGCACGATTTCCTCCTGATCGAAGACCGATTCGAGGAAGATATCGGCGAGCAGCTCGGTCGCCATCTTGAGGTCGTCGCCGAGGACCTTGGCGTAGTAGCAGGTGTATTCCTTGCCGGTGAAGGCGTTGAGCACGCCGCCGACCGCGTCGATCTCTTCGGCGATCTGAGCCGCAGTACGCTTCTTAGTGCCCTTGAACAGCAGATGCTCGATGAAGTGCGAGAGGCCATTCTCGGCCGGCTCTTCATAGCGCGAGCCGTTCTCGACCCAGATTCCGATGGTCGATGACACCATCGAGGGCATATCTTCGGTCAGGATCCGGATGCCATTCGAAAGAACACTCTTGCGAATCATCAGGTGCTACTTACCCTTCTTCGCGAGGTCCGCCTTCGCCTCACGCAACGAGAGCCGGATTTTTCCGCTGCGATCGACATCCAGCACCTTGACCGGAATTTCGTCGCCCTCGTGGAGCACGTCCTCGACTGCGCGCACGCGCTCATCGGAAATCTGCGAGATATGCAGCAGGCCGTCAGTGCCGGGCATGATTTCCACGAATGCGCCGAAGTCGACGATTTTGCGCACCACGCCGTTGTAGATCTTGCCGATCTCGGGCTCGGCCGTGATCTGCTGGATCATCGCGATGGCTTTTTCCAGCGCGGTGTTGTCGGCGGCGGCAATCAGCACCGAGCCGTCGTCCTCGACGTCGATTTTGCATCCGGTCTCTTCGACCAATCCGCGAATCACCTTGCCGCCGGGTCCGATGACGTCGCGAATCTTGTCGGGTTTGATCTTGATGGTGACGATGCGCGGCGCATACGCAGAGACGTCCTTGCGCGCCGTTGCGAGCGCCTTCTCCATCACACTCAGGATGAACAGCCGCGCGTCCCGCGCCTGCATCAGCGCGCGATGCATGATCTCCTTGGTGATGCCGCCGACCTTGTTGTCCATCTGGATCGCGGTCACACCGGTCGCGGTTCCCGCAACCTTGAAATCCATGTCGCCCAGATGATCCTCGTCGCCGAGGATGTCGGTCAGCACCGCAATCTTGTCACCTTCCTTGATGAGGCCCATCGCGATGCCCGCCACCGGCGCCTTCACGGGCACGCCCGCGTCCATCAGCGCGAGGCTTCCGCCGCATATCGTCGCCATCGAGGAGCTGCCATTGGATTCGAGCACTTCCGACACGACGCGAATCGTATATGGGAAGGTCTCTTCGTCGGGCAGTGTGGGCGTCAGCGCGCGCTCCGCCAATGCGCCATGGCCAATCTCGCGCCGGCCGGGTGCGCCGTAGCGCTTGGCCTCGCCGGTCGAGAACGGCGGGAAGTTGTAATGAAGCATGAACTTTTTGTAGCGCTCCCCGAGGAGCGCATCGATTTTCTGCTCATCCGAGGAGGTTCCGAGGGTCGCGGTCGCGAGCACCTGGGTTTCGCCGCGGGTGAACAGCGCCGAGCCGTGAGTGCGAGGAAGCACCCCCACTTGCGCGGCGAGCTGGCGAATCTCGGTCGACTTGCGATCGTCGATGCGGCGATCGCTATCGACCACCGCGTGGCGCACGATGGTGCGCTCGACTTGGTCGAATGCCTCGAGCACCTCGCTCTCACGATCGGCGAACCGGGTGGCGAGCTCCGTCACCACTTTGGCCTGCGCCGCGTGCATCGCCTCGCGACGCTGCTTCTTATCCTTGATCGCGAGCGCCTGCTCGATTCCCTTGGTTGACAGTTCTTTAACCGCCGCAAGGATGTCCTTGTCGAGTTCCTTCACCTTGAACTCGCGCTTCGGCTTGCCCGCCAGACGCTTGAGTTCCTGCTGCATCTCGAAGATGGGCGCCATCGCCTCATGCGCCATGTAGAGCGCTTCGAGGAGGGTGTCTTCGTCGACGATTCGCGCGCCACCCTCCAGCATCGAGATAGTGTCCGGCTTGGCCGAGACGACGATCGAGACATCGCTGTTTTCGTAGTCGCCGATGAGCGGATTGACCACCAGCTTGCCCTCGATGCGCCCCATCCTGACGGCTGCGACGGGACCATCGTGCGGGATATCCGAAAGTTCCAACGCCGTCGACGCTGCGATGATCGAGAGCACATCGGAGTCGTTGTCGCGATCGGCCGAGAGCACGGTGACGATGAGTTGCGTCTCGCAGTCGTATCCTTTGGGGAACAGCGGACGCATCGAGCGATCGATGAGGCGCGAGGTGAGGATTTCCTTTTCCGAAGGGCGTCCTTCGCGCTTGAAGAAACCGCCGGGAATCTTGCCGGCCGCGAAAGTCTTCTCGACGTAGTCCACTGTCAGCGGCAGAAAATCCACGTTCGCGCG
>JBGPMZ010000540.1:0-2840 GCA_041487255.1 Binataceae bacterium (SeqCode)
CGATCTCGGTCAGTTCGATCAGGGCGTCTTTACGCGGACGACCGACGATGGCCGCGCGCAGCGCAAGGACGGCTACGAAGCGATTTGGGAGTACGTCAACAAGCGCGCGGTCGAATATCCGCAGCCGCGCTACGAGGAGCCCATCGTGATGCATCCGGAGAACTTCGGATGGCGCGCCATCGGCGGCGGTTTCGACTACAAGCACCTCGGCTCGTTCGGCGAGCGCGGCCTCGAAGTCGGGTTCATTCGCGGGCCGCGCGGCGCCACGCACACGCTAGGCGCGCTTCCATCGCCGGAGCTGGCGCTGGTGACGAAGGGCGCATTCGCAGTCGAAAGGCTGCCCGGCGAGAAGCTCGACCAGCATTCGGCGTGGTACGTCGATGCGCGCGATCAGGGCGCCAGGTTCGAAGTGCTTGAAGACACCGAGTTCTTCCTGATTCGGCTGCCGACGTTCAACTGATTTTTCAGAGTTTTGAATCGCAGACTAAAGTCTGGGCTACCCAATATCGCAATCGGGGGAAGCAACATGGCAGTGGGCGCGACGCATACGGCCACACGAACTCGCAAATCCGCGAATGGCAAGCAAGCCCCGAGCGGATTCCATCAATGCTGGTATGCGATCGCGCGCTCCGATGAGATCGCGCCCGGGCAAATCATCGGACGTGATTTCCTCGAGGGCCGCGCGATCGTGTATCGCGGCGAAAGCGGCGCCCCGGCCGTGATGAGCGCATGGTGCCGGCATCTCGGCGCCGACATGAGCCTCGGCAAGGTCATCGGCGAGGACGTGCAATGCGCGTTTCATCATTGGCAATACGGTTCCGACGGAGCGTGTACCAAGATCCCCGCATCCGACAAGATCCCCCAGGCCGCCAAGCTGTTCAAATTTCCTACCGCGGAGAAGTGGGGACTCATCTGGGCATTCAACGGAACCGAGCCGCTTTACGATGTTCCGGATTTCCCCGGCTACGATGCCTCCACTCTCGACTTCCGCACCGCCGAGGCGTTCGATCTGCCGGTCGAGCCATGGGTGCCGTTCACCAACTCGATGGACTTTCAGCATCTGCGCGTGCTGCACGGCCTCAAGATCGAATGCAACCCCGATCAAATTCACGTCGGCCCTTACAAGATCGAATATGACGTGCGTTTCGAGGATCCGCAGTACGGCATTTTCGATCAGTCGATTCGCGTCAGCGGGACCAACACCATCGCGCTCGCGGGCAAGCTCAACGGAATGAGCGTGCTTTCGATGGCGACCGGCACGCCGACTCCCGATGGCCGCACGCACGGATGGTCAGTCACCGCGACGCCGCTGGCGGAAAGCGACGAAGAGGGCCGCTTGCAACGGATTCAGATCGGGCAGGCGTTCTTTCAGCGCCTGATCGAGGAAGACACGCCCATCATGAGCACGATTCACTTTCGCGAGGGCTTGCTCATCGACGCCGACCGCGCGCTGGCGATGTTCTTCCAGTACGTGAAGAAGTTCCCGACCGCGCAGCCCGCGGCGCGCTTCGCCTGATTACTGAGCGGCCGCTTCGCGCTCAGGACCGTAGAGCGCGCCCCAGTCCACGCCGCGCTGGTAGACCGTGGTCGAAAGAACCATTCGCGGCAACGCTGCGCAGTTAATCGAACCCGCGTGCATCATCACCGGATGCATCAGGAACACGTCGCCCGGCTCGCCGGCCATTTCGACCACGCGCACTTCCACATCCTCCACTACCGCGGAGGTTCTCATGAAACGCTGAACTCGATCGATCGCCGGATCGAACGAGCATAACTCTTTCATCCAGGTATATCGTTGAATCAGCGCCTTGCGGACGTCCGCTGATCGCATCTTCGCGATGGCGCGAGCGTCGGCCAGTCCTTGGGCTAGCCGGTGTGAGCCCGCGACGGCGAGGGTCGCGCCGCCTCCGGGCGACAGTTTTGCCAGACAGGTGAACAGCCGCACCCCGTAAAGGTGTGGCAGCGAGCGCACCACCGGGGCATCGAGGTGCCAGCCCTGATATGGCAGGTCCCATCGCTCGTGCGATTCCGGAAACGCTACCAACAGGGAGCCCCAATGCTCGGCGCGCTCCCAGGCAGCCGACCCCAGCAACTCATCAATTATTGCGCGTAGAGCGGGATTCGCGACCTGCTCGAAGGTCATCGATTTGGGCCGATCCTTGGTGCCGGCGATTCGTTGCGCTTTCCACGTCTCCGGATCGTCGCGACGGATGTGATAGCGGCGACTGAGCATCTCCCAGACGGAGTCGCACATCGCGTCAGCGTCGCGAGATGGAACGGCACCGGGGATGCGCAGGATTCCGCATCGATCGAACTCGTCTTGTTGTTGAGGAGTAAGCATCTCTCGATCCGACCGACGCCGCGCCTATAGAGTGATGACACCTATCGAGATGGAATTCCACATCATAACGCTGTTCCCGGAGATGTTCGAATCGCCGTTTCGCGGTGGGATGGTCGGACGCGCCATCGAACAGGGAATCATCGTCGTCAAACCGCACCCGCTGCGACCATTCGGGCTGGGTAACTACAAACAGATCGATGATCAACCATACGGCGGCGGCAGTGGGATGGTGATGCGCCCCGAACCCCTCGCAGCCGCGATCGAGGCGGTGATGGCGGAACATCCGCAGCTATGGCGCATCCTGATGACGCCGCAGGGTGCACTGCTGACGCAGGAGAAGGTGCGGGAGCTGGCGACGCGCAAGCCCGGCCTACTGCTGATCGCGGGGCGCTACGAGGGCGTCGACGAACGGGTGCGCGCGATGGTCGATGGGGAACTCTCGATCGGCGACTACGTTCTGTCGGGCGGCGAGCTTCCCGCGATGGTGCTCATCGAAGCG
>JBGPMZ010000541.1:0-2831 GCA_041487255.1 Binataceae bacterium (SeqCode)
CTTCTTTGCGGCGCGATCGAGCAATTCGTGAATCAGCGTCTGGTAGGGCTTGGACTGTTTGGCGGCGATGCGGCGAAGCTGCGCTAGCAGGCGCGGATCGATGCGGATGGCGATAAGCTGTTTCGCGTTGCCGGTCGAGGGCCTTCCGACGCGCCGCGCGCGTTTCAGTTCCTCATCGGTGGATTCGGGAATGTCGGAGAAGTCGATCCGGCTATTCCGCATAGGCTTTGCGCTCTTTCCGGCTCGCGCGTTCGAGTCGGCGGGCTTAGGCTGGAGCCGTTTCGAGGGCTACGCGCAGCATCTTCGGATCATCCACGGAAAAGTTGAGCTTCTCAAAGCCGATGACGTGGCCTGACGAGTCTTTGATCAGGATGATTTCATCTCCGGTCTCTTCACAGACATACTCGTCGCGCGCATCCGTGAACCACACGGTGAGGGTTTTGCCTTCCTGGTCGTAGAGGACCTTTATTTCGGCCATACTTTAACCCCTTCCTTGATCTTGTCCTTGGAAGCGGCGCTTGTGTGAATACACCTAGGTCCCACTTGCCAGTTCCTCCGCAATCCAGTTGAGATAGTTTGGCGATCCGTCGATAATGGGGAGCGCGATCAGCTCGGGGAGGGAATAGCTGTGTTCCTTATCCACCTCGATTTGGAGGGTGGGTAGCAGTTTCCGGGAGGATTTTAGAATCACCCAGCATTCTTTCTCCGAGACGACCTTCCCCTTCCAGCGGTAGATGGAGCTGACCTGGGGAATCAGATTGGCGCAAGCGATGAGGCGCTTATCAAGCAAATGCCGGGCGATCCTTCCGGCCTCCCGGGCATTTTTGCAGGTCATGAGAATGACGATTTTATCGGTCATGGGATGTGCCTCCGAACAGGAGAAGGGCTGACGAAAATAAAGATCAATAACAGAAACCAATTCCGGCGCTGCGGAAGACGACCGGGGAAGAGTCGACGGCGGCGGAGCGGGCAATTATCACTTTCCTAGAATACCACCATGACGGCAATAAAATTCGGGACATCGGGCTGGCGGGCGGTCATCGCGGATGAATTTACTTCGGCGAACGTGCGCAGGGTGATCGGCGCGATCGGGCGCTACGTTGTATCGAAAGCGGGGAACGGGCGTCGGTCGCTGGTCGTCGGATACGACACGCGGTTTCTGTCGGAAAAATTCGCAGCCGATGCGGCGAAGCAATTGGCGGGTTGCGGGATCGATTGTTTCCTCAGCTTGGAGGCTGTGCCCACGCCCACAGTGGCCTTTGAGATTCGCCGGCGCAAGACGGCCGGAGGCATCAACTTCACGGCATCGCATAATCCGCCCGAGTACAACGGCATCAAGTTCTCCATGCCCAACGGCGCGCCGGCGCTGCCCGAGGTCACCAAGGAGATTGAGCGGTTGATCGCCGATGGCGGGGAGGATCGCGCGCCGGGCGCGGCAATCGGATCGCCAGAAGGATCGATTGAAAAAATCGATCTGCGCGGCGCATACCTTGCGGATCTGGCCGGCAAGGTTGATCTCAGGCTCATCGGCTCGGCGCGGCTGCGGTTGGTCTACGATCCGCTTTATGGCGCCGGGCGCGGTTATCTCGATGGCCTACTCCGCAACGCGGGGATCGAAGTTAGCACCATCCACGACCGGCGCGACGTGCTGTTCGGAGGGCATCGGCCGGAGCCCGACGGCGAGTATCTGGAGCCGCTCCGGCAAGCGATGGCGGAGAAACGTGCGCATCTCGGCCTCTCGACCGACGGAGACGCGGACCGGTTCGGCATACTCGACGAAGGCGGCGCGTTTGTCTCTCCCAACCACATCCTTGGGCTGCTGCTGGATTATCTGCTCGAGTCGCGCGGATGGGCGAAAGAGAAGAATTGGCCGGGCGGCGTGGCGCGCGGCGTAGCTCGGAGTGTGGCCACCACACATCTGGTCGATGCCGTCGCCGCGTACCACAAGATTCCGGTCCATGAGACGCCGGTTGGCTTCAAGTATATCGGCGAGCTGATCGAGGAAGACAAGATCATTCTTGGCGGAGAAGAGAGCGCGGGGCTGACGGTTCGCCATCACGTCCCGGAAAAAGACGGCATCCTGGCCTGCCTGCTCGCCGCCGAAATGGTAGCCAGCCGCTGCAAGCCGCTCGCGGAGCAGCTTCGCGATCTGTTCGCCAAGGTGGGGAGCTATTATCCCCGTCGCACAAATGTTACGCTGACGGAAACCGTGAAGAAGCAGTTTACGGAGAGGAGCCGCGCGGAGTATAGTTCGTTTGATGGGTGGCGCGTGGCGAAGACCGATCGCACCGACGGATTGAAGCTGGTGCTGGAGGACGGTTCCTGGGTGTTGTTCCGGCTCTCGGGCACGGAGCCCGTTTGCCGGCTGTATACGGAAGCGCCCACGGAAAAAGGACTGGAACAGCTTACGGAAGCCGCGCGGCGGTTCCTGTTTGGATGACGGAGAAAGATTTGGCGCCGGAAAAGATTCGACTGACCAAGCGCTATCTGGTAATTGCCGCCTGCGGTCTCTTCGCGCTGACCGTCGGGCTGCATGAAGTATTCGGACAAAACGGGTATCTAGCCCGCAGAAGGCGGCGCATCCAGGTCGAGACGCTGGCCGCGGACATCCAGAAGCTGAAGCAGGAAAATTCGGAACTGAATCGCAAGATCAAGGACCTGCGCAGCGATCCCTACACGATCGAAAAGTACGCCCGCAAGCAAGGGCTCGGCCGCTCCGGCGACGTGGTGGTGACGCTCGCGCCGCCGCAAGCGCCGGTTGCACCTCCCTCCGATGCGACCTCCTCGCAGTAACTCCCCGCTGTTTTCGTTCGCTGATACAATGACAATTC
>JBGPMZ010000542.1:0-2825 GCA_041487255.1 Binataceae bacterium (SeqCode)
GGCGTCAATCTGATGCAAGTGCGCGCCGGCCTCATCATCAACGCTATGGGCTACGTCAAAGGCAACTAGCTGGCCCATGTCCGACCTGCAAGCGTTAGATAGCCGGCGACCGATTACCTCGCAGGTAATCGCGCGCTGCGCGGTCCGCTGTTAAGGGTATAGCGATGAATGTTCATCGAAATGGAACGGTGGTGGAGACGAGCGGCGTCGGACCGCTCCTGCGCCGATGGCGCGAGGCGCGGCATCTGAGCCAACTCGAGCTGGCGCTCGACGCGGAAGTCTCGGCGCGTCACATCAGCTTCCTCGAAACCGGCAGAGCGGAGCCGAGCCGCGAGATGCTCCTCATGCTGGCGAACGTGCTGGATGTTCCTCTGCGCGAGCGCAACTTCCTGCTCCTCGCGGCAGGCTTTGCGCCGGTTTATGGCGAAACCAGTTTGGATGATCCGCGCATGACGCAGGTGCGCGCCGCGGTCGAAGTCATTCTTAAATCGAATGAGCCTCGTAGCGCGCTCGCGCACGACCGCCATTGGAACATCGTTATGGCGAATGCGGCGTTCGTCCGGTTTCTCACGATGGTCTCCGGCAAGGAGCCCGTTGGCCTGACGCCGCTGACTGTATCGGAGGCGCCGCGATACAATGTGCTGCACCTCTTGTTCGATCCGAATGGCTTCCGCCGGATCATCGAGAACTGGGAGGCGATTGCCAAATCGCTTTTGAATGAGGCGTATCGCCGGCTGGCGTGGGCGCGCGATGACGAGCTGAGAAAGTTGATCACCGAAATTCTGGCCTATCCGGGCGTTCCGGCACGCTGGCGCGAACCCGACCTCGAGGCGCCGCATGATTTGATTCTGCCCATGGAACTGAACCTCGAAGGCAAGATCGCGCGCATGTTCAGCACCGTCACCACGGTTGCGACGCCGCATGACGTAACCCTCCAGGAGCTGCACGTCGAGGTCTTCTATCCAGCCGACGTTGCGACAGAGTCGGTGCTCAAGACCTATGAGGAGCAGGTGAGAACCAGGCTAGGATCCAGCGCGAGGTAGGGCCACCTGGAAAGCAATCTCGGCGACGCCTCATCGACTTCCGCGGTATCCGCGGGGCGCAAGCGTCGCACTGCGTGGTAGGCACTGTCACGAACCTCGAACCGCGGGATGCGCTCATCGACGGAGAAGTAAAGCCGACGTGGTGTAGATCCAAACAGACGGCGCGAGTATCGACTGACTAAGAGCCTGCCGCGCCCTGATGAGATTGCGTTGCGATCATTCCTACGACGCCCATCCGTGCTGGGCGTAGTACTGAGTAACCGTGTCCGTGATCTGCGTGGCGGTCTTGTCGGCCAGGTAGTCGGTCGCTGAGGTGTAGGTTTTGACGCCTCCCATCGCGGCGTTTGCTCCGACGACTATCGCTGCGCCGCCACCCGCCGCCGCGCCGGCAGGTCCCATGATCGCCGCCCCCGGCATCTTTCCGCTGTCAGCATGGGTGGTGAAATCAGTAAGTTGTTGGCTTCCCGAATCGGTGTGTTGATACACGTGAACTTCAGTGTCGAGAGTCGACGCACCCGCACCAAACCCAATGACCAGGCGCCTTAACCGGTTGCCTTCGCTGATATCCGTGAATTCACCATCGACTATCAGCGAATTATTGTCTGTGACCGGCGTTCCGCGTGGTAGGCAGACTGCCTTATAACCCTTCGCCGTCAGATTCGAAGCGACACTCATACACAGGCTCGAGGCGGTGTCGGTCGCGACTTTCTGCTGCGATGCGGTCTGGTCCTCGCCCGAAGCGCTCCGATAGGCTCGCTGAACGATACTTTGATTGAGGGTCACTTCCGTCGGATTGGACGCGAAAGGATAAATCACGATCTGATTTGGCCGCGAAGCGGTGGCCGCAGGCGCGTTTTCCGTCTGATCCGCAACCTTTGCCGCAGCGCAGGCCGATATCGTAACCATCAACAGCAGACACACTAACCGATTGGTATTCTTGCTCATTTCCTTGTCACTCTTCGAGGTGTTGGAGAGCGGGCCTCCGGCGCCATCGCTCCCGAATAGAGCTAGCAAACCAAGACGGGGCTGGGAAGCAAGCGGGTTCAGCTCAAATCCTCAGGTTGTCAGGTCCAACGGTGCGATGGTGCGCCAGCGCTAAAGCTATTTGCCACTCCCGAAACCCGCGCGCGGCGAGGCGGCATCTTTATGGCGGTTGGGTTTGCTCTCGCCGTTTCGTTTCGCCTCGATCGCGACGGACAGCTCGTGCGGCACATAGGCGTGGCATCGCACCATCACCTCGCGCGAACGCGGACCATCCAGCTCGATCATGAACACGCGCTGCCAGGTGCCGAGTGCAAGGCGCGAATCGACGACCGGGATGGTCTCGCTGGTCGAGAGCAGAAGATGCATCAGGTGCGAATGTCCATTGGGGCGCTCATCGATCGCGATGGGCGGTTTGCGGCGCGACATATCGTTGTGGTGGTAGGGGTGCTCGGCTGGACACAGGCGGCGGAGAAAGTGTTTGAAATCCTCGAGCAGGAGCTCCTCGGCCTCGTTGATCTTGATCGCGGCGGTGGTATGGCGCGAAAAAACCGTCACCGCACCCTGGCGGATATTCTCGCGCCGCAGATGCTCATTGATTTGATCGGTCAGATCGATGAATTGGATCGGTTCGACGGTAGCGATATTAAACAAAATGTCGGAGACGGTCACGGATTGAGAGGAAGCGCGGGTCGGGTGTGAAATAACTTTGGATCTCATCAGGTGGCTCATTAAGACTTCCCCCGGAACGAGCGCACGAAGCGTTTATTGACCGAAAGGTCAGAGTATCCAATATGGCGA
>JBGPMZ010000543.1:0-2824 GCA_041487255.1 Binataceae bacterium (SeqCode)
GCTCGCGAACTTCGGATGCCGCAACACGCTCAATCGCGCGCTGATGGAGAAGCTGCTCGGGATTCATCGCGACAAGAAGCTGCCCGAATTCGCCGATCAGACCCTCGACAAATGGCTGCGCGACAATCTTCCAACGCCGCCCGCGAATCCCACCGCAAAAGTCGTGCTGTTCCCGACCTGCTTCATCAATTACTACGACACCGCGCCGGGCAAGGCCGCGGTCAAGGTGCTGGCGAAGAGCGGATGCGAGATAGCGTGCCCGAAACAGAATTGCTGCGGGATGCCCGCCATCGACGGCGGCGATGTTGCCTTCGCGCAAAAGCAGGCGCGCTCCAATATCGACTCGATGTTGCCCTATGTGCGGCGCGGCTTCAAAATCGCGGCGATCAATCCGACCTGCTCGATGACGATGCGGCGCGAGTATCCGCTGCTGCTTGCGGGCAATGAGGTTAAAGAGTTTGCCGCGGCGGTGGTCGATCCGAACGAGCTGCTGTTCGAGCTCAAGCGGCAGGGAACCTTCAATCGCGATTTCCGCACCACGCCGGGAAAAGTCGCCTATCACATCCCGTGTCATCTGAAGGCGCAGCAGATTGGCTTCCGCTCCCGCGACATGATGCGCACGATTCCGGGCGCCGAGGTCATCAGCATCGACGCGTGCACCGCCCATGACGGTACCTGGGCGATGAAGAAGGAATACTTCGAGCTGTCGATGAAATGGGGCGCGAAGGCCTTCAACGGGATGCGCGAGGCCAACGCCAAGCTGATGACCACCGACTGCCCGCTCTCGGCGATTCAGATCGAGCAAGCGACCGGAGTGCACCCGATGCATCCGCTCGAGGTGCTCGCGCTCGCCTACGAGGACAATGGTTTTCCCGACCAGGTGCCGCCGCCGCAACCTGCGTGAGGCTTTGCCTGAGGATTTTACGATGAAGAAAATCACCAAGGACGACATTCTGGGAGTCGGGCACTGGGAGCGCATGCGGAACGTCCTGCGCCCGGTTTTCATCCATGAAAAGGAGCGCCGGCGCCTCGCGGTCGGATCGCATCTGACGTTTCTCTTCGAGAATACCGCGACAGTCTGGTACCAGATCGAAGAGATGATTCGCTCCGAGGGAATGACCGACGATGCCGCCATCCACCATGAGATGGATACCTACAATGAGTTGATTCCTGCGCGCGGCGAGATTTCGGCGACGCTGCTCATCGAGTTCGCCGAAGCGAAGGAGCGAGATGCGGCGCTGCGCCGGCTGGTCGGTATCGAAAAACATCTGTGGCTGAAGCTCGGTGACCGCAGAGTGCCGCTCAAATTCGACGAGCGTCAGATGTCGGGGGAGCGCGTGAGCTCGGTCCAGTTCGTGCGCTTCGAGGTCGGCATGGATAGCGAGGCATTCCTGAAACTAGCGTTGGCAAATCAGACCGCTATTCAGTCCGATCATCCCAACCTCGGCGCCGAGGCGCGGATCGCAGGGGACCTGGCGAAGTCCCTGGCCGAGGATCTCGCATCCGAGCGCCCCTAGCCGGGGACTATCGCGAACAAGATTGGCGCATAAGATCGCGTCGTTCGCGACGCTCATTGCGCTGATGGATTGCGTCCGCTGCCCTCCGGCCGGGTCGCTCGGTGGCGGCTCCCCCTAAATACCCGATTTTGCAAGGGCATCCCCCTTGACTCGCTACGGAACCCCTGCTTGACAAGCTCTTCCGCAAGATGCTACCTAGGCCGCGTTAACGTACCCGTAATGAACCAGGTGCGAGAAATGGAGTTGTTTCGATCGGGGCTAGCTGACCTCCGAAACACGCAGTCGGCTTTGGGGAGCATATGGTGAAAAGCAAATTGGGAGTTGGTCGCGGTGTGCGCTGGCGAAATCTGTTCATTGCCGCATGCGCCGGAATCGCGACGCTGTGGACCTCCGCAGCGAACGCAACAATCACGCAGGGCGACTTTTCTGTTTTCGGCTTCTTCGAAAGCAGAGAATCAGGGCGCTGGGGCGAGGGCGGTAACAAGGGCGGACTTCCTGCCTCCTACACACCACCCATTCCGGGACTTGGATCTCTTCAAATTTCGCCGGGTCGCGCGCCCTCCGAGAGCGGCGGCAGCTTTGACTTCAATCGGTGGGATCTGGTCCAGATGCGTCAGCTCGCGGACGTGCGTCCCGACTACCATATCGTCAAGAACTACAAGCTGCTCGGCCGCTTCGACACGCTGATTCTCAAGGACGCGGACTTCTTCGCGTTCTATCGTCCCTGGTACGACGCCTTCGGCACCATCAAAAGAACCGGCGTCGCGCAGCCAGGCCGCGACTGGACCGAATACTCGCAGCGCAATCTACAAGAGCACTACTTCCGCAACGATCTGCGTGAATTCTATGCGCAGCTCAACTTTACCGACAATTTCTCGATGCGCGTCGGGAAGCAGCAGGTCATCTGGTCGGAAGCGGACGCGTTGTCCGGCACCGAAATCACCAACCCGTCCGACCTGACCTTCCACTGGACGCATTTCGAGTCCGCGGAAAACCTGCGCAAGAACGTCCGGATGATCAAGTTCAACTACATCCTGCCGGATTTTCTCAAGACCGCGAACAACGAATTCGAAGCGTTCGTAATCCCGGGTGACTACCAGGGCGACACCGCGGTGGTCGAGCTCAACGACGGTCGCAGCCCGTGGATGGTGCGGGCGCCGCAGAACCACGGCACGCACTACAGTCAAGCCGGACAGCCGTACCGGGTTCAGACCTTTGCCGACGACGGACAATTCCCTGGCCTCCCCATTCCGCTGGCTGCATTTGGCATCCCGTCCACCGCCAATTTCCTGACCCAGTTCGATCCC
>JBGPMZ010000544.1:0-2821 GCA_041487255.1 Binataceae bacterium (SeqCode)
ACCGGGCCGACGGTGTCGCTGAGCTTGATTCGCAAGCTCTACTGGGACAGCGAGGAAAACACCTACGAGCAGCAGCTCAACCTCGAGCGACAGATGCAGCGCAAGGCTGGCAGCTCGGCCGACTTCAACGAAGGTGTGCGCGCGTTCCTCGAAAAGCGTCCCGCAAAGTTCAAAGGCGAGTGAGGTCGCCGGCCGACCTCACATCTTGCTGTGATCCCAGCTCGAAAATTTCTCGGGATGGAATCGAATCACGATGCGCTTGGTTGCCTGCGCCTCCAGTGCGCGATTTTGCTCCGGACTGACCGCGCTCGAGCCGCTCGTCGACCCGCTCATTTTGGCGCCGACCAGGCGTAGCACCTCGCCGGTAAACTTGACGTCCTCGACGATCTCGGCACGCCCGCGGATCATCAGGCCGCGCAGCTTGTTGTAGGCGGTCCCCGCTTCCCACATCATCGTCGCGCGCGGATCGCGGCGGATGTTGACCGTTTTCTGCGACTTGCCGTAGGTGGTCATCACGATGTCGCCGTCCTTGACCGCGTACCACATCGCGATCAGATGCGGATAACCGTCGCGTCCGTTGGTGGCGAGCATCGCGGTGCGCCCTTCGTCCATGAAGCGCCGGGTCTCCTGAGGCGTTAGCTGTATCGATTTTCTGCGATCCATCGCTATCCAGGTGTCCTCCTTGCTTGTTCCCTCTCCTGACGGGAGAGGGTGGAGCTACTGCGCCGGGTGAGGTCTGCGGGGCCGCGCAAACTCATCCGTTCGGCTTCTTGGCCCATCCTTCATCGTAGGGTCAGCATGCGAGGTCCGTTACTTCTTCAGGCGCGCCACCGCCTTGACTTCTACCAGGCCGCCGGGGAACGCGAGTTCGCTGATGCCAATCGCGGTCCACGCCGGATACGGCTCGCTGACGTAACGATCCTTCACCTTCGTGAAGGTGCCGAGGTGGGTGTGCAATCCGACATGGAAAGTCGTGAGGTCAACGATATCCCCGAACGATGCACCGGCCGCGCCCAGCACTGACTTGAGCATTTCGAACGCCTGGGTGAACTGCTTCTCGGGATCGGCTGGCGCTTTGCCGTCGGGACCGATGCCGATCACGCCGGAGCAAAAGAGCCGATCGCCGTCCTTCACCGCCGGGGCGAAGTGAAAGTTCTCGTACATGGCCTTCATTTCGGATGGAATGACAACGCTGTTCTTATCCATAGGATCTCCGGTTCGCGCGCGCTTGCATGCGCCGAGCGCGTGTTTTGAAAGTGCGACTACCATCGCGCGTGAACGCATCCGTCGTCAACTTGCGTGGATAGTCGATGGGAAGGAAGTTGGATACCTCCAGCTCACATCGCGAACTTGCCGGAGAAGCTCATGCCCAAATCAGAAGCCAGTTGGCGCGACCAGGTGCGAATCTCGCAGGGCGACCTCACCGAGTGCGCGCTCGATGCGATCGTTAATGCCGCGAACAACGATCTGATCCTCGGCGCGGGAGTCGCTGGTGCGATTCGCAAAAAGGGCGGCCCCGAGATTCAAAATGAGTGCGACCGGATCGGCAGCATTCCACTGGGCGAAGCCGCGGTCACGACCGGCGGCAAGCTCAGGGCAAAGCTGGTCATCCACGCCGCCAGCATGCATCTCGGTGGCCGGACCTCGGAGGAAAACCTGCGCGCCTCGACACGCAATTCGTTGCTGCGCGCATCAGAGCGCAAGCTCGAGAGCGTCGGGTTTCCCGCGATTGGTACCGGCATCGCAGGATTCCCGCTCGATCGATGCGCGCAGGTGATGCTGGAAGAGGTGCGCGATCACCTC
This sequence comes from Binataceae bacterium (SeqCode), assembly GCA_041487255.1. Classification (GTDB taxonomy): domain Bacteria; phylum Desulfobacterota; class Binatia; order Binatales; family Binataceae; genus DATGKG01. The sequence goes on from JBGPMZ010000544.1 coordinate 1,804, forward strand.
AGCGGTATAACCTCGGTGAGACTGGTGGAATTCGTGCTCTTCGATCGCGCCGCCTTCGCGACCTTCGAACGTATTTTCAACACGATGCACTGAGACTTTCGTACTCCTCGCTTCATGAATTCAATCGATTGACTTAAACATTCGATTGATCTAGAAAAAATCCATCCAACTTCCCGTCGAGGATCGAGCGCCCATGGCCGTCGCACTTGCGAAACGCGAACCTACCTCTTCCGCACCTCGCGGCGAGGACACCAGGCTGCGGCTGATCCAGGCCGCGCTGAAGATCTTCGGCGAATATGGCTTCGAAGGCGCCGGCACCCGCATGCTTGCGGAAGCGGCCGGCGCCAATCTCGCGGCGATTCCATATCACTTCGGCAGCAAGGAAGGACTCTATCGCGCCGCCGCGGAGTTCATCGTCGAGCGCAGCGGCAAGGAAATCCTGCCCACCATCAGGAAGACGGAACTCGCGTTGGCAGGGAAGAAACTCTCTCGCCGCGACGCTACGATGCTTCTGCACGAGCTCCTGGAGCGCTTCTCGGCGATCGTGATCGGATCGGAGTTCGCCGACACCTTCGCCAGCTTCGTGATGCGCGAGCAGCTTCAACCCGGCGCGGCATTCGAGATTCTCTACGACGGAATGATGCGCGCGCTGATGGAGTCATGCGCGAAGCTGGTCGCGATCGCGCTCGGCCGCCGCAACGACGACCCAAGGATACTCGTCAGAACCCAGACACTTCTCGGGCAGATCCTGGTGTTCCGCACCAGCCGCGCGTCAGTTTTCCGGCAGCTCGGATGGCGCGAATATTCCCGGGAGCAGCTCAAGGTGATCCAGTCGATCGTGCGCGAGAACGTCGACCGCATTCTGGCGGGCAAGTAAGCCGTGGAATCCAGCACACCCGGCGATCTCGAGACTCAGGTCCGCGCTTTACCCGAGCACGAGCTTCGCCTCGAAGATGCCCTTTCGCTGCTTGATGAACGCCCCGGCCCAGTGCCCGAGGTTGAGTTGCAACCGACCGAG
>JBGPMZ010000545.1:0-2811 GCA_041487255.1 Binataceae bacterium (SeqCode)
GGCGCGATGAAAGGCGTCATCGCTACTATCGCGCCGACTGCGCCGGTCATCGACATTACGCACGGAATCCCGCGTCAGTTGGTAACGGCCGGAGCGATCGCGCTGGCGCAGAGCCGGCGCTTTTTTCCAACGCGCACGATCTTCGTCGCGATCGTCGATCCCGGCGTCGGTACTTCGCGCCTTCCGATTGCGATCGACACTCGCGCCGGCGCGCGCTTTGTGGGCCCGGATAACGGGATGCTTTGTCTCGCCGCGAAGGATGCCGGCATCAAGCGGATCGTCGAACTGCGCGCATCGAAGTATCGTCTCGCAAACGTCAGCTCGACCTTCCACGGACGCGATATCTTCGCGCCCGCAGCGGCATGGCTCTGGTCCGGCACGCCCATCACTTCACTGGGTCCGGCGTTGACGCAGATGACGCAACTTTCGATCGAAACCGCCGTGCAGCACGGCAAGGCGCTCGAGGGCAAGGTCATCTACGTCGATGGGTTCGGCAACCTGGTAACCAACCTCGATCGCGCGACGCTCGAGGCATTTGCCGCTTCCTTTCGCGCCCCTCGCCTTTTGGTTAGGATCGCTAAAGGCACGTCGATGGAAGTCTTCCAAGCTTATGGCGACGCGCCCACAGGTGCTCCGCTCGCTACTCTCGGCAGTTTCGAACTTCTGGAGATCGCGGTTCGTGATGGAAGCGCGGCCTCCTTGTTTGGATTGGGCGAAGGCGCGCCGGTGACGGTCATCGTGTCCACGTGAGTATAGAGAGTTCCGAAAGAAAAGAACCGCTTCACGAATACGTCGCGCGCGTCGGCGGATCGCCGGTGCTGAGCGATATCCCTCGCTACTCACAACCCGGAATAGCGACGCCGCGCGCCTCGGGATCGGGAATTCCGGTTATCAACGCGGTGCTGTTTTTCCTGACACTCCTGACCACCACGATGGCGGGCGCGTACATGGCCGGCGCCGACCTCTCGATTCTGCGGCCGTTCAGCAGCGGGCTGCAGCTCTATGCGGGACTGACGTTTTCGATTCCGCTGATGGCGATTCTGCTCGCGCATGAGATGGGGCACTACGTCACCTCGCGGCGCAACCGCGTTGACGTGACCGCGCCCTACTTCATTCCGGCGCCGTTCCCGTCGCTGTTCATCATCGGAACCTTCGGCGCCTTCATTCGAATGCGTTCGATGCCGCGCTCGCGCCGCGTGCTGTTCGATATCGGTGCGGCGGGTCCGTGGGCTGGAGCACTGGTCACCATTCCAATCCTCATCATCGGGCTTGCGCTCTCGAAGGTCGGACCGCTAAGGCAATCGGCGGGCGGTCTGGAGCTCGGCAACTCGATCCTGTTTCATCAAATCGCAAAATGGATCCTGCACGTCGACCCGGACACCGTCAGCGTGGACCTTCATGCGATGGCGTTCGCGGGATGGCTCGGGATCTTCGTGACCGCGCTCAACCTGTTGCCGGCGAGCCAACTCGATGGCGGTCATGTGATCTATGCGCTGTTCGGCCGGCGCCATCGTACGATTTCGCGGCTGGTCGTGCTCGGATGCATTCTGATGGTGGTCGTTCCGTATATCCTCGGCATGGCGTTCTGGTACGGATGGCTGTTCTGGGCGGTGATGCTGTTTCTGTTTGGCCTCGGTCATCCGGTCACCGCCGACATCGATACCCCACTCGATCCGATGCGGCGCTTTGCGGCGTGGGCCACCATCGCGCTCTTCATCGTAACCTTCAGTCCGGTCCCATTCGCGATCACCGCTCCGTCCGCTCCCGATCAACGGCAGGAAGAAAAACTCTACAGCGTGACGCACCAGGTCCCGCCACGTGCGGCGACGATGGCGCACCCGCCGCACATCTCGCTGTGACGCACATGCCCGAGAGCAACCACGCCGAACGACCGAGCTGGGATCAGTACTTCATGACCATCACGCAGCAGGTCGCCGAGCGCTCGACTTGTTTGCGCGCGAAGGTCGGCGCGGTGATCGTGCGCGATCGCAGCATCCTCGCGACCGGCTACAACGGCGCGCCTGCGGGCCTGCCGCATTGCCTCGACGTCGGATGCTTGATCTATGAATCTAAAAATCCCGACGGCGAGATCGAGCTGAACTGCTATCGCACCATTCATGCGGAGATAAACGCGATCACCCAGGCGGCGCGCAATGGCGCGCCGATTCGCGACGCCGACATTTACGTGACGCACACACCATGCATCCAGTGTATGAAGGTGCTCATCAACACCGGCATTAAAACCGTCTTCTACGGCAAACCCTACAAGCTGAACACTATCGCCGACCTGCTCACGCATGCGCGGGTCAAACTGATCGAGGTTACCGCGGTGCCAAATGTCCCATCCTAAACAGCAATGCGGAATCTGCGCCGGCATCGAAGCGATCCGCGCCGGGAAAGCGCCCAACCTCATCGCCGAGCTGGACAATTCGTATGTGGTGCTCGGCGACGCGCAGTTCTACCGCGGCTACTGCATCCTGCTCGCCAAGCATCATGCGCATGAGTTGTTTGAGCTTCCCCGCGATGAAGCCCGCGGGCTGTTCGACGAAGTTCGCTCCGTTGGAGAGGCGATCTTCAACCTAGTGAAGCCGCTCAAGCTCAACTACGAATGTCTCGGAAATTCAGAGCCGCACGTGCATTGGCACATCTTTCCACGCTACCTGAGCGAACAGGAGAAGCTGCGGCGCGGACCGATTTGGGAGCGACCGGCATCCGAACGCACGCGCCCGCTCGAGGAGCACGATCAGCGCGCGCTGATGGCGTCGTTGCGGGCCGAGATCGTGAAGCTGATTCCTACCGCTCGCGTTCCAC
>JBGPMZ010000546.1:0-2810 GCA_041487255.1 Binataceae bacterium (SeqCode)
CGAATGGCTGGGACGTAGGGAGTCTTTGACGCCGTTAGCGAAAACACCAATGAATACGGCCGTTTTCAGCGCAACGGTCGCCGCGTCAACGATTTAGCGTCTTCTAATTTCTGCCGGCGTTGGTGTTTGCTTGCGGGCGTTTGCCGATTCTTCCATCGCGATGACACTCAGAATGACACTCGACGCGATTGCCTCACAGGTTATCTCCCGAGAGACTCGGTGCCCATGCCACAGAAGGCATCCTCCTCGAAGCGAGTCTCCTAAACACTGTGGCGTTACAGGGAACTCTCCGGCGCCGAATGCTGCATTCTGAACCCTCCGTTCGGGACCGAGACGCTGACTGTGCGGCCGGCTTGCTTGGCAGAAGGGGGCGCGGTTATTCCAGGTACGACTGGAGCCCTAGTATGACGGTCCGCGGACGGTTGCGGATCAATCTGCGCCTTGAACGGCGCAGACTGGCCTTTGGCAGGTCGCCAAAGTTCATGAGCGTATCGAGCTTGGGATCGAGCGTGTGCCACTCGGGAAGCCCAGTGCCGTTGCGCGATCGGCTGCGCGGTCAATTTCCAGTGCCTAGGTACGGCAGCATTCGCCCGCAGTAGAGTACGGCGAACCAGCTGAACAACGACAAACCTCCGACGATCTTGATCGAACGCGGCATGTCCGCCTCCGGGGCGAGCGCGAGCGCGCTGTGACTCAGCCGCGTCTCGAAGAACGCCGCATTGAGGCCCGCCAACCCGATGAAGGCCATCTTCGACCACAAGACGATGCTGCTGAGGTACAGATGCGGCTGCATGATGAGAAACAGCGTGCCCGTGACCAGATTAATGATGAATCCGGTCGTCGCCCACGGCATGAATTTCCGAACGTCGCGCAACGCCACGCCGCGAAAGAACCCCATGAGTCTCAGGTCGAGAAACCCGGCGCCGCCGATGAGCACGCACAAGCCGAGAAAGTGCAGGGACTCACACAGGGGCCATAGCCATGTGATGCCGAAGAGGCCTTTCGAGAGTCGCGTCGCCTCGAGCCATGCCGAGAAATCGAGCATGATCGCGTCCTACTTCTTCACATAGGCCATCAGCCGACCGGCGACAATCGCCATTGTCCAGAGACCGAGCGATGCCGCGGCAAGTGCGCCTCCGCGGACTGACACCGCCGTGGTGCCATCTCGGGCGGAAAGGATGCGCTGTTTCATTAGGATCCCGACCCACAAGGCGAATCCAATGCTCGCCAGCTTGATGTAGAAGACCGGGTCCTTCACGCGATCGGCGGCTTCTGTCACGAACAGCACGAGGCCGCTCGCCAGATTGATTCCGAAGCCGATCCAGATGACCCGGTACAACGGCAGCAGGCGGACCGGCGGAATCGACGCCCCGACGTTCAGCAACCGGAGCGCGACCACGACGCTCGCTCCGACCAGCATGGCCATACCGACCGTATGGAGCGTCAACACCGTCGGGTAGGCCCAGATCGATTCCGATCCTAGGAACCAGTCCGTGAACGAGCTGTCTTGAAGCGCGCGAAAGATGGCGAACCTTACTTCTTGATGTCGTCCTTCGGTCGCGCGATGTCGTGGTACAGCCGCGTGCCATCGGCCCGAATCGCGTAGAAGAGGGAGATCCCCTTCGATCCGTCCTTCATGGGATGGCCGACGAGCGCAATCGGATCGCCGGTCTTATAGCTCGCACGCGTCCATCCTTGGCGCGTCATGATGTTCACCGATCCGCCTTCGACGTCCCACGTGCCGACCGTCCCCGGATCGGCGGCATTACCCGTCTTCACCAAGATGTTGAAATGGACGTGTGGATTCTGCCACTTCCACTCCGTCACGACGCCTCGATATTCGAGGCTCTTGTCCATGTCGAACATCGCGAACGAGTGATGTGCGGCCGCAGGAACCGCGATTGATGCGACCCCGACGATCGTGAGACCCAAGCGCTTAAGGAAGACCATCTGCCCCTCCACCGTGATGAAATCGCGCCAACTAGTACTACTACTTAATCTGTTTCGGCGGCACGATCGATTGTCGTTCAATCGGGTCGCCGGCATCGCACCATTCTTCGAGCGCATAACTGACGGGCCTGCCGGCCACGGCAATGGTCGGCGACCGGTCGAAGAAGTATCGGTAGACGTGCGGCTTTTGATAAATCTTTGGGTCGTCCCACGTGTACGTCACGGTGAGGCGTTTGCCGTCCGGCGCGACTTCAAAGCGTTCGACCAATCTTGTTTCCGGCGCGCGCATCCCGCCCCCCGGAACCGCACCAGGCAGCATCCCCACGGTCTCGACGACGAGGACGCCGTTTTCGTAATGGCCTACTGAATGCCCCGCAGCTGTGGGCACCGCAACCGCCGAGGCAGGATGCGGCCGCCCATCCAGGTAGATGTGCCGCACTCCTCCGCGTTCGCCCGCAAAAATCACCTCGTCCTTGTGCTCGACAAAATGCACGCCGCCCGAATCCGGATTGATGAGCAGTCCGCCATTTCCGCGCCCGCCACCGCCTCCTCCGCAGGGTTGCTGCACCACGATATAGGGCACGCCCTCTGCGTTTGGTCCGCTTTGCGCGTTCATCGGCGGTCCGCCGGGTCGTCCCCCGCCGCGGCCACCGCCACCTCGCCCGCCTCCTCGCCCGCCCCCTCCGACGCCCGGCAGCAGCTGCGCGGCAGGAATCGACGCGCCAAGTCCGCCGAAGCTGCCGGCGCCGTCGGGATCGATGCGCACCCAGTCGCCCTCCACACGCGTGTCCGTGGCGGGACTCTGCGCCGCGAGTCGATGTGCCGCGGGCAGGAGGGCGACGAACGCGGCGAACAAGAAG
>JBGPMZ010000547.1:0-2809 GCA_041487255.1 Binataceae bacterium (SeqCode)
ATACTCGAGGCGGCCCAGCGCGCAAACTATCATCGCGACCTGGTCGGCGATCCCGAGCTTTGCGAGTACTTTGTGCCGGTTCGGTGGCAGCAGACCGTGCCGCTCGAACAAGGCTTTCGCGAAATTGGACTCTTCGGCAATCAAAACACCGTCTGCAAACCTACCGCCCCAAAATGGCGTTCAACCGTCGAGCGCTTAAAAGCAAGATTTCCTGACTTTGATAAATGAGTCGCTCAATGTAGGCCTATCAGAGGCAGCAAAACACGTCCTCTCCTGCAGTTCGCCGACTCCGTTCACTCTCACGAATCGTCGCGGTCCAATCCGAAATCGGTGGGGAAGGAGCGGAGCGCGCTCATCACTGGAAGCGGGGTGAGGCCGCCCAGCGCGCAGAGCGAGCCCGCCGTCATGGTGTCGCATAAGTCGCGCAGCAGCTCGATGCTCGCGGATTTCTCGGCGCCTCGGGTCGCGATGATGCGATCGATCACCTCCATGCCGCGGGTCGAGCCGATCCGGCACGGCGTGCATTTGCCGCACGATTCGATCGCGCAAAACTCCATCGCATAGCGCGCCTGCTTCGCGAGGTCGACCGTGTCGTCGAACACCACGATGCCGCCGTGCCCGAGGATGCCGCCCTTCGCCGCGATCGCCTCGTAGTCGACCGCCACATCGAGCATCGATTCCGGGAAGTATGCGCCGAGGGGGCCGCCAACCTGGACCGCGCGCAACGGACGGCCGCTCGCGGTGCCGCCGCCGTATTCATAGATGAGGTCGCGCAGCGTCACTCCGAATGCCTTCTCGATCAGGCCGGGGCGCTTGACGTTGCCCGCCAATTGAATCGGAATCGTCCCGCGCGACCGTCCCATCCCATAGTCCTTGTAGAACTCGCCGCCGCGGTCGAGGATGATCGGCACGGACGCCAATGTGATGACGTTGTTGATGATGGTTGGCTGTCCGAACAGCCCGGAAATCGCCGGCAGCGGCGGCTTGAAGCGCACCATCCCGCGCTTGCCCTCGAGGCTTTCGAGCATCGCGGTTTCCTCGCCGCAGATGTAGGCGCCTGCGCCGACGCAGACCTCGATATCGAAAGACTTGCCGCTGCCGCCGACGTTCTCGCCGAGATAGCCGCCGCGCCGCGCCGCATCGAGTGCTTGATTCATCGTAACGAGCGCATCGGGGTACTCAGAACGTAGGTAAACGAAACCCTTGGTAGCGCCGACGGCGAGCGCCGCGATGGTCATGCCCTCGATGAGCACCAGCGGGTCGCCCTCCATTATCATGCGGTCGGAAAAGGTGCCCGAGTCGCCCTCGTCGGCGTTGCACACCACGTACTTCTGTTTCGCCTCGATGCCGAGCGTGGTCTTCCACTTGATCCCGGCCGGAAAGCCCGCGCCGCCGCGACCGCGCAGGCCCGACGTGGTCACTTCATCGACAATCTGCGCGCCGCTCTTCGCGAGCGCGCGATCGAGTCCGCAATAGCCGCCATGGGCAAGATAGTCGTCGAGCGAAACCGGGTCGGTGATTCCCACCCGCGCGAAGGTGAGGCGCTCCTGATTTTTCAGATACGCGATTTCGTTGGTCGGACCGAGCCGCAGACGATGCTCGCCGCTAAGCAGAAAGTGCGGCTCGAAAAATGATGCGGCATCCTCGACGCCGACCGGCCCGTAGGCGATGCGACCGGCGGGCGTCTCGACCTCGATCAGCGGTTCGAGCCAATACAGTCCGCGCGAGCCGTTGCGCACGATGCGCATCTCGACGCCGAGCTGCTTTGCCGCGCGCCGGAGTGTATGGGCGACCTCGTCAGCGCCCATCGAGACGGCGCTCGAGTCGCGCGGGATGTAGACGGTGGTTTTCATCGATCGCCGGGGGCCTTCGCGAGGACCTCATCGAAACGCTTCGGCGTCACGCGGCCGAGGTGTTTTCCATTCACCACGACTGCGGGCGAGCAGGCGCAATTTCCCAGGCAGTAAACCGCCTCGAGGGTGTATGAGCCGTCGGCGCTGGTCTGGCCGAAATCGCAACCGAGCCGCGCTTTGATGTGTTCCGCGAGCGCGACCGCGCCCATCGCCTGGCACGACTCGGCGCGGCATACCTTGATGATGTTTTTTCCGGGCGGCGCGTGACGAAAGTCGTGGTAGAAGGTCACCACGCCATGGACCTCGGCGCGCGAGAGGTTGAGAATCTTCGCGATCAACGGCACCGAATCGGGCGGCACCCATCCCAGGGTGTCCTGCACCCGTCGCAGGATCAGCATCAAGGCGCCGGGCTTATCCTTAAGCGATGTTGTAATTGATTGGACCGCGTCGCGATCCCAGCTATGCCCGGTATCCATGGCTCGCCACGGATCCTAGCATCGCAATGGCCATCGGTAGAACCGGGGTCTTGCCGAACTACGCGGCGCATTCAGGCCGGCTGCTTGATTCCTCCGAGCACGGTGCCCCACACGCGGATATCGCGAATCGCTTTCGGATCCACCGCGGTCGGATCGTCATCGAGCACGGTGAAGTCAGCGAGCTTGCCGACCTCGAGGCTACCAAGCTCGCGCTCCAACCCGAGCACGTAGGCGGCATCGATGGTGATTGCGCGCATCGCGCGTTCCACCCCGATGCGTTCGCCCGGCGCCTGCACGGTGACGCCGTCCGCCGCGACGCGATTGACCGCGATCCATACCGAGAGCAGCGGATCGAGCGGCGCGACCACGAGCGAAAAATCGGAATGGAGCGCGAACGTGACGCCCTCGCGCTCCAGCGAACCGAGCCGCGCGGTCGCTTCCGCGCGATCGGGACCGAATGCATGCTCGTTGTGAACCTGG
>JBGPMZ010000548.1:0-2804 GCA_041487255.1 Binataceae bacterium (SeqCode)
GACACCGCTGTACGACCTTTACGTCGTGTTGGCGGGCATCGACGATCAGAGCGGGATGGCGACCTTCCAGGTCTTCCTCACGCCGTTGGTGTTCTGGTTATGGGCGGGCGGCCTGGTGATGGCGCTCGGCACGGTGATCACGATGTGGCCCAACGTGCGCGAGCGAGCAGCGATTGCCGAGGCGCTCAGCCGCGGCCGGGAACAGGCCGCTGCCGAGCCCGCGCCCGGGGGCGAGTGACACGTTGGCGCGCCTCTCGACATCCATACGCGTATCCGCCGCGGCGATCGCGCTGCTACTGTTTGTTACACCCCCGCTCCTGGCTGCAACCACGGTCGACGATGTTAGCCAGGGGCTGACCTGCCAGTGCGGATGCGGCCTGACGGTGGCCAACTGCAACATGCCGACCTGCGGGTTCTCGGTGCCGTTGCGCTCCGAGATCGCGGGCATGATCGACAAGGGGATGGATCGCTCCGCGATCCTGGCGATGTATCGCACCAAGTTCGGCGAGAAAATCCTCTCCTCGCCCACCACTGAGGGCTTCAATCTGCTCGCGTGGGTCATGCCGTTTCTCGCGCTGGCCGTGGGGGGCGGGTTTATCGTCATGATGCTCGGCAAATGGCGTCGTCAAACGCCCTCGCTCCCGGCCGGATCCGGCGGGGTTAGCGAACGCGTGCCGGTGATCGATTCGAGGCTCCGCGAAAAACTCGACGCCGAAGTCAAGGGGCAGCTCTAGTGGCGTTCTATATCGCCGCGGTTCTGATCGTCGCGGGCGTCGCGCTGTTCGTTGCCGCGCCGCTTTCGGGCGGCTTGCGCGCGCGCGCGCGACGAAGCCGCCAGGACCTGGAGCTGGATCATTGGGAGCATGAGCATGCGCTTGCGGTGCAGGGACTTCGCGAGCTCCAGTTCGATCGCGAGATGGGCAAGCTATCCGATGCCGACTACGACTCGCTGCGCGCGTCGCTCGAGGCGCGCGCGTTGCAAGCGATGAGCGCGATCGAGAAATTCCAGGAGCAGGAACGCGCCGCCAATCTGGCCGCAGTCACGGTGCGGCCCAAGCTGCGCGAAGCAGCCGCGATCGCCGATGAAATCGCCGCGATGTCGAGGCCTCAGCCGGCGATTCCGATCGTCTCCGGCCTCGGGAGCATCGCGCCCCCGGCTCCGGCGCCATCGCCGCGCACTGCCACCGCCGAAATCGCGGGCGGCAGGCGGGTCCGGTTCTGCCCCGAATGCGGGATGCGGGCGCCGATGGCGGGAAACTTCTGCGGCGAATGCGGCACGCCGCTGCGCGGTGAGCGGGTCGCCACCCGAGCCTCGTGATGGCGCGGCCGGTGGTCGAGACTCGGGCCCTGACCAAGAGCTTCGGCGTCACGCCGGTTCTGCGCGAGGTCAGTCTGGAGATTCACGAAGGCCGCTGCGCACTCCTGATCGGCGGCAATGGTTCGGGAAAATCCACCCTGCTGCGAATCCTTGCGGGACTTTCGCAGCCGACCTCCGGCGATGCGATCGTGTTCGGCGAGAACAGCCGCAGCCTAGGCGTTGCGCGCCGACGCATCGGCATGCTCACGCATCAGAGCTGGCTCTATCCGAACCTGACCGCGCACGAGAACCTCGAGTTTTACGCCGAACTGTATGGCCTGCCGAATCGCGCCGACCTCGCGACGAAATGGATTGAGGCGGTGCGGCTGGGCGCGTCAGCGAACGATCGCGTGCGCGAATTCTCGCGCGGGATGGAGCAGCGGCTGTCGATCGCGCGCACTATGATGACGGAGCCCGACCTGCTCCTCCTCGATGAGCCGTTCGCCGCGCTGGATCCCGACGCTGTGGCGATCGTCAGCGATCTGATTCGCGCGGGGATCGCCCGACGATGCGCGATGCTCATCACGGCGCATTCGCCACTTGATTTGGGCATCGAGGTGGATCGCTATCAACTAACCAATGGCCGCGTCGTGCCGCATCGCGAGGAGACTCGCGCGCCGCATCGCTCGCGGATGGGTGCGTGATCGCGATGGGCGGGTTTGCCGCGATATTGCGCAAGGACCTGCGCCTCGAGATTCGCAGCGGTCAAAGCACCATCGCGCTGTTCGCGTTGTCGTTGCTGATAATGGTGGTGCTGGTGTTCGCGCTGAATCCGCAACCCGCCGATCGTGCGCGCGATGGCGCCGCCGCGCTATGGGTCGCGCTGGTGTTCGCGGGCATGCTGGGCGCAACGCGCTCGATGATCGCTGAAAACGAAAACGGATGCATCCGTGCGCTGACGCTCAGCCCCATCGATCCGGCGGCGCTATATGGCGCGAAGCTCGCGGCGGCCTTCGCCTTCATGGCGATCGTCGAGGTGGCTGCCGTCGTACTCATCACGTTGTTTTTCAACCTCGATTTCGGCGCCGACTTGGCGCGGCTCGCGCCGTCGCTGATGCTCGGGACGCTCGGATTCGCGGCGCTCGCGACGTTGCTGGCGGCGGTTTCCAGCCGCACCCGCGCGGGCGATTTGCTGCTTCCGATTCTTGCGATCCCGCTGTTCATTCCCGCGATTATCGCCGGCGTGAAGGCGAGCGAGGCCGCGCTGTCGGGTTTCCCGCTCGCCGCCGCATCGCAATGGCTCGGGATTCTGGTCGCCTTTGATGTCCTCTTCGTGACGCTGGGCGCGTTGCTCTTTGAACACGTGATCCGTGAAGATTAGCCGCGGCGACCTAACCCCCGACCCCTTCCCTTGAGGGAAGGGGAGTCAGAGTCGGAAGATTGAAAAGAAGATCCTGCTGTTGCGTTTCCGGTTCCCCTTCCCTTTGAGGGAAGGGGAGAAGATTGA
>JBGPMZ010000549.1:0-2800 GCA_041487255.1 Binataceae bacterium (SeqCode)
CCGCCGAGGATGCCGAACTCCTCGCCCACCACCGCGAAAATGAAATCGGTGTGCGCCTGCGGCAGGTAGTACATTTTCTGGCGGCCCTCGCCCAGCCCGACGCCCCATCCGCCACCGACGCCGAGCGCGATGAACGACTGGATGAGCTGGAAGCCCGCGCCCTGCGCGGTTTCCCACGGATGCAGAAATGCGGTGACGCGCCGCATCCGATACGATTTCGCCATCGTCTGCAGCACCAGGATGCACAGCGCCGCGGCGCCCGCCCAGCTCAAGTGTTTCACCTGCGCGCCCGCCGCATACAGCATCACGAACAGCACCAGCGCGATCATCACCGTGTTGCCGAGGTCCGGCTGTTTCAAAATCATCAGCGCGATCGGCGCGATGACGAGGAACACGGGGAGCGGACCCTGCGCGAAGAGGCGCATGCGCTCCTGGCGCCTGCTCAAAAACTCCGCGAGGAAAAATACTACCGCCAGTTTTACCAGCTCGACCGGCTCGCATACGTAGGGGCCGAGCCGGAGCCATCGCCGCGCGCCCCCGCGCATCATTCCCAAACCGGGAACATACAGCATGACCAGCATTGCGATCGAGACGATGAGGAGCGGGAAACCCAATCTTCGCAGTCCGCGCAGCGAAAATTGCGAGAGCGCGATCAGCATCGCGAGGCCCACCGCGAGGTGGAGCAAATGCAGCTTGAAGAGATGGAACGCGTCGCCGGTTTTCTGCTGGCTCATGAAGTAGGTGGTGTTGAGCACCATCAGGCAACCCAACATCAACAGCGCCATCGCCGGCAGCCACAGCCACGGATCGGGCCGCCGCTGCCTTACCGCCTCAAAGCGCCCGAACCAGCTCTTTAAATAAGTTACCGCGCTCCGCATAGTCCCTGAATTGGTCGAAGCTGGAACATGCCGGCGAGAGCAGCACGGTATCCCCAGCAACCGCCACCTCCGCCGCGCGCGTGACCGCGCCGGCCAATTTTTCCACCACCTCGATCCGCGTTGCACCGTCGAGCGCGGCGCGCATCTTGTCGCGCGCGGCCCCGATGAAAATCGCAAGCTTGACTTTTTCCTCAAGCGGTTTTCGCAGCGGCGCATAGTCACCGCCCTTGTCGAATCCTCCCGCGATGAGAATCACCGGCGCGCTCACCGCCTCGAGCGCCTCGACCACCGCACCGACGTTGGTCCCTTTCGAGTCGTCGACGAACTTGATGCCGTGCCGTTCATGCACCATTTCAATGCGATGGCTCAGGGGTTTGAAGCTCGCGAGGCCTTGCTCGATCGGGCCTGGCTCGATTTCCAGCGCGAGCGCCGCCGCGGCCGCCGCCATCGCGTTCGCGAGGTTGTGCCGTCCCGGCAGCTTGAATTGCGCGAGGCCGATGCGTCCACGGCGTCCGCCGATGTCGAAGAACAGGCTCGCATCTGCAGGCCAGATCGCATCGCCACCGGGCGGCGCAGCGGACAGCCCGAAGCCTATCACCCGCGAGCGCATCGTCTGCCGAAGTTTCCACACGTTGGGATCGTCGCGATTGAGAATCGCGAAGTCGCCGGCGCCTTGATTTTCGAACAGGCGCGCCTTCGCGCGTCCGTAATCCTCGAGGTCGCGATAGCGCTCGAAATGATCATCGGTGAGGTTGAGATGAATCCCGACCTGCGCGCGAAACTTCTCGATCCATTCGAGCTGGAAGCTGGAGATCTCGATTACCAGCGCGTCGACATCTTTGTCCGCGGCCTCGATGAGCGGGGTGCCCAGGTTGCCACCGACGAACACGCTTTTGCCCGCGGCCGTGAGTATGTCGCCGACCATCGTCGTCACGGTGCTCTTGCCGTTAGTGCCGGTGATGCCGATGATCGGCGCCTTTGCGAAGCGGCTCGCCAGTTCCAGCTCTCCAATAACCGGAATGGCGCGGTCCACGGCTTCGCGCAGCAAAATCGAATCGCGTGGGATACCGGGGCTGGTCACCACCAGATCGACGCCCTCGAGCCACGCCGCGTTTTCGGCGCCGAGGTGAACCTCTGCCGCCGGAAGCTCACTCGTCGCAAGGTCGGCTTTCTTGTCCGTTAGTAGTAGCGCGGCGCGGCGCGCGGCGAGGAAGCGCGCGGCCGCGCGCCCGCTCACGCCGAGCCCAATCACCATCACGCGCTTGCCCGCAAGTTCCATCATCGGAGTTTCAAAGTGCTGAGCGCGATCAGCGCGCAAACGATCGAGACGATCCAGAAACGAATCACCACGATCGTCTCCGGCCATCCCTTGAGCTCGAAATGATGATGCAGCGGCGCCATCAGAAACACCCGCTTATGCGTCAGCTTGAAGTAGTAGACCTGGACTATGACCGAGAGCGTTTCGACGACAAAGATCCCGCCGGCGATCAGCAACACCAGCTCCTGCTTCGCCAACACCGCGACCGCGCCGATCGAGCCGCCGAGCGAGAGCGCGCCGACGTCGCCCATCATCATTGAAGCCGGGTACGCGTTGAACCACAGGAATCCGAGCGACGCCGCGACCAGCGCCGCGCAAAAGATCGCGACCTCGCCGATGCCCGGAATGTGCGGCACCGCCAGATAAGTCGCAAATTTGATGTTGCCCGCGACATAAGTGAAGACCCAGTAGGTGAGCGCCACCGTCATGACCGGACCGATCGCGAGGCCGTCGAGCCCGTCGGTCAGGTTCACCGCATGCGACGACGCCACCATCACAAAAACCGCGAACGGGATGTAGCCCCACCAGTGCAGGTCAGGATGCAGATTCTTGGCGAATGGAATCGTCAGATGAGTGTCGAAGTGCATCGGGCCGAACAGCACTC
>JBGPMZ010000550.1:0-2798 GCA_041487255.1 Binataceae bacterium (SeqCode)
GGATTGAAGGTCGAGTTCCTTGGCCCCAACCGCGGCTTCAACCTCGACTTCTATTCCGAGATGATCAATGACTCGCCCTACACGATTCCGGGCGTATCGGATGGCGGCGCGCACACCAAGTTCTTCACCGGTGGCGCCTACACCACCGATTTCCTCGGATGGCTGGTGCGCGACGAGAAGCGCATCACGCTGGAAGAGGCGCACTATCGCCTCTCGGCGCTCCCGGCGCACGCGGCGGGCTTCCGCGATCGCGGCACCCTACGCGAGGGGCTCGCGGCGGATGTCGTCGTGTACGACCTCAAGGGTCTGGCGGTCGAGCCCGACTGGGTCGGTGAGATCGTCAAGGATTTCCCGGGCGGCGAATGGCGGCGCGTGCAGCATGCGCGCGGCTACAAGTCGATCATTTGCAATGGCGTGGAGACCTGGGACGAGGGCAAATGCACCGGTGCGACTCCGGGCCGGCTCCTTCGCAACGGGCAACACGCCTAGTCGATTCGAAGCAGTAGCGACAAGGGCCGGAGCGCATCAAGCGCTCCGGCCCTTTCATTTTGTTGAAGCTTCGGAGCCCGACTTGTTCTGCGAGGCGCGCTGGTTGGCCTCGCGCGCGGCGAGCTTCGCCAGCCAGGCCTTGGTCTTCGGCGCCGACGAGAAATCGAAACCTACCATATTGCCGATATTCCAAACCGCGCCCGCATTCAGATCGGCAATAGTGAAATCCTTGCCGAGCAGATAATCACGATTGGCCAGATGCTGCTCGATCACTTTCAGCGGAGTTTTTAGCGTCTCTGCCGCCGCGGTAGCCACCTTCTCATTGCGCTGCTCGGGCGGGAGAAACATGCGTTGCTGAAGCAGTGTCACCAGATGCGGCTCGACTTCGAGCATCGCCCAGTAGCTCCATTGATTCGCGAGCGCTCGATCCTGGATCGTTTCGGGCCATAGCGGCGCCTTGCCGTACTTGGCGGCCAGATAGAAGTTGATCGCCATCGACTCATACAGCACGAACCCGTCGTCATCGATAACCGGGATGTGGCCGTTGGGATTGAGCATCAGATGCGCCGGCGATTTTGCGTCCGTTATTGGGGTAGGGATGTGTTCGTACTTGACCCCGGTTTCCTCCAGCGCCCACAAACAGCGCCCGGCGCGCGACATCGAGGTTCCATAAATTTTCAGCATGCGAATTTCCTCCGTTCTGTTCTTTTCTCGTAGCACAGGCTTCAGCCTGTGTTCCTGGCTATATGGAAGACAGAATCACAGGCTGAAGCCTGTGCTACAAGTCAAAACGCGCGCCTGTTCTTCGGTTCGATGAGCACCACTTCGAGCGGCTGATTGTTCGCGTTCTCGGTCAGCAGCGTCTCGCTCTCAAGCCATGCCGCGACGCCGGCGGGACCGCCGCGCTCGTCTGTGCGGCCATCGGCGAACAGCAACTTCACTGCGACGTCGGTCAAGGTCGCGAGTACCCGCGGCGGATGCTCGACCATCATGCCCTTCTCATGAGGCCCGAAGCCTAGCCGCACGATCCTCACGCGATCGTTTTCGAAGTCGATTTTGTAGCGCGCGGGATCCACGCGCACCGCATCCAGTTTCATCGGAGCGGCTTTAGGAGCCGACTTCAGCTCGACACGAATTTCTCGCACGGTATGGCCATGATCATCAGGTGACGCCTCACAGTAATGCGTGCTTCCTGGCGGCAGCCGGGGATCATTCGATTCAAGGATGACACGCACCATCGGCATCGCCGCGGGCGTGTATTTCGGCGGCGCTACTCGCGCATCCAAAGTGACATGCACGATACGCACAAATTCATTTTCAGCCGCAACCTGGTAGGACTCGTGAGTATCCATCGCCATTCCTCCTTCTCGCTTATCGATGAACCCGAAAGCATAGACCCTCGACCGTACTCCAGAGTCAATTCCCCCCAAATCGCGGGGTTTGAACGGCGGCGGGAACTTGCTAATCACCCTGCATGTCCCAAGTGAAAATTCTCCTTGACGAATCCGAGATACCGACCAGTTGGTACAACGTGGTGGCCGACCTGCCGAAGCCGCCCGCGCCGCTGCTCGGTGGCGACGGCAAGCCGATCAATCCGCAGTCGCTCGCCGCGATTTTCCCGCCCGCGATCATCGAACAGGAAATCTCGCGCGAGCGATGGATTCCGATTCCGGAGCCGGTGCGCGAGATCTATCGGCAATGGCGTCCGACTCCGATGTTCCGCGCGCATCGCCTCGAGCAGGCGCTCGGGACGCCGGCGAAGATCTATTACAAATATGAAGGCGTCAGCCCCGCCGGCTCGCACAAGCCGAATACTTCGGTGCCGCAGGCCTACTACAATCGGCAGGCCGGAGTCCGGCGCATCGCCACCGAAACCGGCGCCGGGCAATGGGGTTCGGCGCTGGCGATGGCGGGTCAGATGTTCGGTATCGAGGTCCGGGTCTACATGGTTCGCGTCAGCTACGAGCAGAAACCGTTCCGCCGCTCGATGATGGAGGCTTGGGGCGCTGAGGTCATCGCCAGTCCGAGCACGAGCACCAAGGCGGGCCGGCACATCCTCGCACAGCATCCGGATTCGACCGGCTCGCTCGGCATCGCAATCTCCGAGGCAGTCGAGGAAGCGGCTACCCGCGCCGACACGAACTATGCGCTCGGTTCGGTGCTCAATCACGTGCTGCTTCATCAGACGGTGATCGGCCTCGAGGCCAAAAAGCAGTTCGAGAAAGTCGGCGACTATCCCGACGTGATCATCGCATGCTGTGGCGGAGGCTCGAACTTCGGCGGCGTGGCGTTTCCGTTCTTCGCCGACC
>JBGPMZ010000551.1:0-2796 GCA_041487255.1 Binataceae bacterium (SeqCode)
ATTCGCGGAAACAATCCCTCCCGGTAGATCTCCCGGGCGCCGCTGGTTTCCGAGCGGTCGGGGAACCGCGGGTCGCGGCCTGCGGGTTGTCGATTGGCATTCCCAAAGTCTTGGGTCGGCGGGCCTAATTGGTGGCAGGGCGGCAGCGCTGCTACCTCTCAAAACCTGTCATTCCGGCGCGAGCTGCCACCCTAATGCACTCAATCGGAGAAAGAGCCTTGCATCAGCTTCACAATCTGCGATCCTACCTGTAGGCATGAATAGTGCCTTGTAGGAGACACGGCTGGGTCGGGTTTCAGCCTCGGAATCGGTGACCCGACGCGGGGGGAAGATGGCTCGGAGCTCGATGCCTGCTCGATGGGAACTGCTCCCCTCACGGCTGGAGGTGAGCACGGACGCTCGCGCGCTGGTGATGGTGCGGGTGGCGGCCGCATTGGTGACGCTGTCGCAAGTGGCCTTCGCCGTCCTGTCGCTGGCGAACAATGGCTCCGCGGCGTTACAGACCCTATTCTATTGCTTCAACATTTGCATCGGCCTGCTTTTCGTCCAATTCACTTTCCAGCGCTGGATGTTGCCGGTGTGGCGCCACGTCACCCTCCTTGGCAGCATCTGCCTTCTCGCCAGCGTCGCTGCACTTTCGCTGCTCAACCACGACGCCGAGTTCTATTTCATCAGCGGCTTCATGGTCGTCCTCGGCGCGGGGGCCCTGCTGCCATGGGAGACCAGATGGCAGGACTCGCTTTCGGTCGCGACGATGGTGGGCCAGGGCGTGGTAGCGCTGCTCAGCCAACATGACGCGTTCTCGTTCCTTCATTGGATGGGACTCGCAACCGCGGCTGCGGTAGGGCATTTCGCGACGTCGCTCAGCGAGCAGAATCGCAACCAGGTTACGCAGCAAAACCTGCGCCTCGCCGACAATGAGGCCGCGCTACGCAAGGCGCTAGACTCGATTCTCGATCCGCTCTGCATCATCGACCTGCGCTCCCAGCGCTACATCAACGTAAACGAAGAGTTCCTGGTCGCGACCGGTTTCACCCGCGAAGAGGCGATCGGCAAGCGCTGGCAGGAGCTCAATATCTGGTTTGATGAAGCAAGCGCCGACCTCCTGATCAAACGCGTGGTGAGCGACCTCAAAGTGCGCAACCAGGAAATCATGGTGCGCGGCGCCGACGGGCTGCCCGCCCCGGCGCTGGTTTCGTCGGTGGCGCTGGAGCTGGGCGGACGTCAATGCGCATTGTTCATCGCGCGCGACATTTCGAAGCTCAAGGAAACCCAGCGTCAGCTGGAAGCGGCTAGCCGCGCCGCGCTTGCCGCGTCCAAGGCCAAGTCAGAGTTCCTCTCCAGCATGTCGCATGAGATCCGCACTCCGATGAATGCCATCCTCGGCACCGCTGACCTGCTCTCCGAAACCGCGCTCAACTCCGAACAGAGCCGTTACGTCGGAACGCTGGTCAGCAACGGCAGCGCGCTGCTCGAGTTGATTAACAGCGTGCTCGATTTGGCCCGGATGGAAAGCGGCCGTTTAAGCCTCGAAGCGATGGCGTTTGACCTGGTCGAAGTAGTCGAAAAGACCCTCGAGACACTGGCGGTGCGGGCTGACGAAAAGCCGTTGGAGCTCGCGATTCGGTTTGCGCCTGAGGTTCCCACCCGGCTGATTGGCGATCCGCTGCGCCTGCGGCAAGTGGTCACCAACCTGATCGGCAATGCGATCAAGTTCACTGACGCCGGCGAAGTCGCGATTCATATCGAGCATGATCCCTCTTCGGAGAATCCGGGCCAACTGAGGTTCGCTGTTTCCGATACCGGGATCGGCATTGCCGCCGACAAAATCGGCAGCATCTTTTCGGCCTTCACCCAAGCCGATTCATCCACCACACGCAAATACGGCGGTAGCGGTCTCGGCCTCACGATCGTCGAGCGGTTGGTCGGTCTGATGGGCGGCCGGGTCTGGGCCGACAGCACGCCCGGCAAGGGCAGCATCTTCTTTTTCACCGCGCGTTTCGAAATCGACGCCGCGTTCCAGGACTCTCATCCGCTCGCCTCGATGCCGGATTTGACCGGGATGAAAATCCTGATCACCGATGACAACCAGACCAGCCGCGCGATCCTGGCCGAGACGCTGACTCAGTGCGGTGCGTTGGTTGCTCAGTCGGCTTCCGCATCCGACAGTCTGAGCCTGATCCGCAATGCCAACGGTTCTGCCGATCCCTTCAATCTGATGTTCATCGACCAGCGCATGCCGGGGTTAGATGGCCTCGAGATGTTGCGCCTGCTGCATCGCCATACCTGGCGGCTTCCGCCCGTGATTCTGATGGTTAACTCGACCGGACTGAGCGCCGATCGCACGCGAATGCAGGAGCTTGGACAGCTTCACTACCTTTTCAAGCCGATTCGGCGTCACGATTTGTTCGCGACGGTCTCCGAGGTGCTTGGCTCGCCCAACCCCGGCGTCCCCGCGAACGGGAAGCCCGGCGTCGCGCTCAGCCCTTCGCCGCGCGAGAAGTCCAGAGCCCTGCGGATCCTTTTGGCTGACGATTCTCCCGACAATCGATTGATCGTCAAGGCCTTCCTGCAAAAGACCTCATTTCAAATCGATGAGGCCGAGAATGGCGAGTGCGCCGTCGCCAATGTCAAAAGCAACCGTTACGATCTGATCCTGATGGACATCCAGATGCCGATTCTCGACGGCTTCGCCGCTACTCGTGCGATCCGCGAATGGGAAGGCGCGCGCGGACTGGCGCCGGTGCCGATCATCGCGCTGACCGCATCCGCGCTGGATGAGGACGTTCAGCGGGC
>JBGPMZ010000552.1:0-2793 GCA_041487255.1 Binataceae bacterium (SeqCode)
AATCGGCCTTTCCCGATAGAGCAGGTCGGCATCCGGCGCGGATAGCAGTGCCGTGGCGATCCGCGCCTTGTCCCTTGCACTTAGCGCCTGATCCGTAGTCCAGGCGGGAGGGAATGGACGGCCGCCCATGATGCTCCGACCGGTTTCCACCAACGCCTCGAAAAATGCCGCCGGCCGCGCGTGATGATGGAAATCGATGAATCCAGTAGTCATGATTGTTGGCTCTCGGCCCCTCTCGGCTCGCTCTCCTGTGCCGCTAGACTGGTTCCTGCGAGTATTTCCGCCGAAATCTTCTCTGCGATCATGGCGCGCAATCGCGCCTTGTCGACTTTTCCAACGGAAGTGAGAGGAAAATCGGCCACCGGTTCGATCCGCTCGGGCAATTTGTACTTCGCCAGACCAAGTCCGAGCAGATATTGGCCAAAGTCTGCCACCGTCGGTATCTTGCACCCCCGGCGCATAATGACAAACGCGCAAACTTTTTCGCCATAAATCTGGTCGGGCATGGCCGTTACGCGCGCGTCGGATATTCCCGGATAGCCGGACAGCAGTTTTTCGATCTCCTCGGCGCCGATCTTTTCGCCGCCTCGATTGATGTTATCCCGCAGGCGACCTTCGAACAGGAAGTAGCTCCGCCCGCGCAGACGAACCTCTTTCATCAAGTCTCCGGTTCGGAAGAAGCCATCCTCAGTGTGCGCCGTCGGGTCGCGGCAGGGCTCGTTGAAATAGCCTGTAAAGCAACTGGCGCCGCGAAAGCAGAGTTCGCCGCTTTCGCCGGGTATCGCCACGTGTTCGCTTCCCGGATGAAGAAGCCTTATTTCGTCCAGAGCGCCGGTCGGCCAGCCATTGGTGTCGTGCCGCGCCGCGCTACTGTCGCTCGGCGCAGAGGCCATGATGAGACCCTCTGTAATCCCATACTGATTGATACATTTTACGCCCGCGTGACCCTCCATCGCGTCTGCCCGCGACATGCAAAAGAATTGCCGAAGCGACTGCAGATCGTAACGTCTAATGTCCCTTAGCTCGAGCAGGCGCGGTGCGATCGGGCCGATGCTGCCACTGAACGTCACTCGATACTGGCTGATCGATTGCAGGAAACTCTGGAGTTCGAAGCGAGGCTGAATGACCGCTGCCCGCCTTTGGACGATGGTTGGTATGACGATCAAAAGCATCCCGGCGTTATGAATGAGCGGCAAGGTCCAGAGGCAGACATCATCTCCGGTCAACTCGTACCGTCGCGCGACAGCATTGGCTTGCGCCAGATACTCGCCGTGCATTCGCGGAATGACCTTTGGAAGCCCGGTCGAGCCTCCGGATAGCTGAAACACGATGACGTCCGCTGCGCTCGGCTGATAAGGCTGTGTTTGCTGGAGCGCGCTTTCCCGCTCATATCGATCGGCCATATCGTCGAGTCGCAGGACATCCGCAGATGCAGGCCCGCGCGTCACGCCGAGATATGTGATGGAATTCGTGGCGTCTCTCATGCGGCGTGCGAATTGAAGCATGTCGAACTTTGGGTGTGCGTCGGCTTGTACGAACAGCCCCTTGGCCTTAGCTTGGCGCGCAATGTGAGCGATCTCGATGTCGCGATGTTGCGGCAGCGTGCAGACCGGGATGATGCCGACCTTGAAACAGGCATAGAGGATGACGAACAGCTCCTTGACTGTCCCGATCTGAAAGAGAACGCGATCGCGCGGTCTTAATCCCGCCTCGAGCAAACTTGCGGCCAGCGACTCCGCTTTCCGATCCAATTCGGCGAAGGTCAAGGCGCCGTCGTGTGAGTGGACCGCTATCTTGCCCGATTCTGCGCGCGCTGCCGCTCTCAATTCCTCGCCCGCGGTGCTGCCCATCCAATCGCCCGCCGCCATGTAGCGGCTGATCTCGGCTTCGCTGCGATAGCGAACCCCCTCGAGCGCAAAATTTGGCGTCATTTCGCTGCCCCGCGCTGTCATCCCAGCTAATGCATTACTTCGATCGGTCAAGCCTGAACGATCGGCCCCCGCTCTGCGAGCCTGTCGATGCAACGCAGGGAATTCCGGACTTCCTCGGTCAGCGTACGGATATCGCTCGCCGCCTCGCGTGCGACCGACCGGCGCAGCGAATGGATCGCAAGATCAGCGATCTGTTCGGCGACCTGATCGGCGGTATAGGCCCGCCCCTCGCGATACCACCAAGCGCACCAGTTGCACATTCCGATCACCGCAAAAGACGCAATCTTGGGGTCGAGGACGCGAACCTGGCCGGCTTCGATCGCCGCTTCAATGAGCGCGGTCATGCCCGCCAGCACGCGCCTCTTCGCATTGTAATAAGAGGCGAATGTCTTTGCAGACAGGTTGGCCTCGCTACGGTCCATCATTCGGAAGTGCAGCGGGCGATTCGTCACGGTCAGCACCATTTTTCGCACCGCCTCTCGAATGCGTTCGATCGTATCCAGATCGGCGCGCTTTGCGATCTGATCGAAGATCGCGGCCGACGGGACCGTGACTTCAGCCACCAGTTCTGCCAGCAGCGCATCCTTGGTCGGGAAATAGTGGTAGATGGCCGGGCGGCTGATGCCCACCGCATCCGCTAGATCCTTCAGGTTCATGCCGGCAAAGCCGCGTTCCGCGGCGAGGATCACGGCTTGGTCGAGCAATTCGGATTTGCGAACGTCCGCCCCGAAGCGGGAACGCTCGCGCCGCGCATCCTTGCGGCCGCGCTTCGATCGTGCGAGTTGCCCAGCCCGCTTGTTCAATTCGAGTCCGCTTTCTGCAAATAGTCGTCACTGAAAATGGGTTCATTGGTAGCGACGAG
>JBGPMZ010000553.1:0-2790 GCA_041487255.1 Binataceae bacterium (SeqCode)
AGTTCGGCGACGCGAAAGCGCGCGAGGTCCAGCAGATCGGCGCGTTCGCGTTCGCGACGCTTCAAGTCCTCCAGCCGCGCCTTGCGATCCTGCGCAAGGTGATGGAGTTCGCGATATTGCGCGAGCAGAATATCCACGCCGGCGAAACGGTCCAGCACGGTCTCGTGGCTCTCGGAGCGCAGCAGCGATTGCGCATCATGTTGTCCGTACACCTGCACCAATGCGGGCCCGAGGCGCGACAAGGTTTGCACCGTTGCAAGTTCGCCATCGATCAGGACCCGGGAGCGGCCGCCTTCCGCGATGACGCGGCGAATCACCAACTCGCGCTGCTCCGGAGGACGCGCGCCGAGTCCATCGAGCGCCGGTTCGCCCTCCAATTCGAACAGCGCCTCGACGATCGCTTCTTTCGCCTCGGTGCGGATTACTTCCGGGGAGGCGCGGCCTCCGATCAGCAAGCCGAGCGCGCTCAGGATGATGGTTTTTCCGGCGCCGGTTTCACCGGACAGGATATTCAGGCCGGGTCCGAACTCGAGGGCCGCTTCCTCGATGATCGCGAAGTTGCGGATTCTCAGCTCGGCCAGCATCGCGAGTTCAACCCCAGCGCAGTTTGTCGCGCCAGATTTCGAAATAGGGGTGCGGGGATCGAATCAGTACGACGGCGTAGCGGCCGCGGCGAATCCGCACGTAGTCGGCGGCGGTCAACTGAGTCGGCTCCTGGCCATCGATGTTCAAGGTGGAATCGTGATCGGAACTCTTCACGCGCACTTCGATCTCGAATGAATCCGGCAGCACCACCGGCCGATTGCTCAGAGTATGCGGACAAATCGGCGCGAGAACCAGCACCCCCAGACTGGGATAGACGATCGGGCCGCCCGCGCTGAGCGCGTAGGCGGTGGAACCGGTCGGGGTCGAGATGATCAAGCCGTCCGCGCGATACTCGCAAAATCGCTCGCCCTCGGCGGTCACCTCGAGCAGCAGCATCCTGCCGAGCGGACCCTTGCTGAAGACCACGTCGTTGAGCGCGAGGAAGCGCTGCACCACCTCGACGCTGCGTCCAGCCCCGCGGCAGATTTCCGCCTCCAGAGTGATCCTCCGATCGGTTTCGTAATCGCCCGTCAGCACCCGCTCGAGCGCCTGTTTCGCCTCACTCGTGCTCGCCTCGGTAAGAAATCCGAGGCCGCCAAGGTTGATGCCGAGGATCGGGGTCTCGCGCCGCCCCACCTTGCGCGCGATTCCGAGCAGGGTGCCGTCGCCGCCGAGCACGACGATCAGGTCCGCGCGGCGAACCAGTTCCTCGCGCGAAACCGGCTCCGCGCCAATGACTTCAGCCGCCGCAGGCTCCGCGAGCACCTTCTTGCGCTGTCCGCGAAGCCATCCGGTGAGCGTGGCGCCGATTTCGAGCGCTTCCGCCCGATCGCGCTTGACCACGATTCCGACCGTTCTTATGGGATGCTTGGGCACGCGTTCAGGCACTTAGCATTATGCGTTGGGAAGCGCGACCGAGCGCCTAGCGCGACCGCTGCTGCACGGTGGGATGCTTCTTTCCATAGACGATCGCGATCGCATTGATGTAGTAGCCGGTCATGTTTTCGCTGGTCTGCCCGCGGCTATCGTTGATGACGAGCGCGTCGGCGCCGGTCTCGCAGCCCTTGGCGATCACTAACGGCAGCACGTCTTTCTCCCCGACGAAGCGATTGCCCAAGCCCTCGATGATCGCGACCTCGCGATAGTCGGTCAGCGGCGCGCCGCGCAGCACCGGCAGATTGCAGTCGGGCGGCTTGGCCGCCCGACCTGACGGCTCGACCTCCGACATGGTGATTTGCGGAGGCAGTGCCACCTTGGCGCAAGCCATGAGTGTCATCGCCATCGAGAGCGCGAGCGCTATGCGACCAAAATTGCGCACGCAAGATGAATAGCCGCGCCGGAGATCATCGGCAAGCCTGCGACGCATGCGAGCGCTGTCGATTTCAGCGCCGCATCATATAAGATCGCGTGGGACGATTTGAACAATGGCAAACCAACCATCATCGCGGCCGCTGCTCGGCGCGCACGTGTCGATCGCGGGCGGCGTCGCGGAATCGATCGGACGCGGCAAATCCATCGGATGCGATTGCATCCAGATTTTCACCAAGTCCTCGCGGCAGTGGAAATCCAAGCCCTACACCGAGGAGGAGATTGCCGCGTTCAGGCGCAACCTGCGCGAAAGCGACATCGGATGCGTGATCGCGCACGATTCATATCTCGTCAACCTGGGTGCGCCCGATGAAGCGTTGCGCAAGAAATCCCTCGCGGGATTCATCGACGAGTTGGAACGATGCGAGGCGCTCGGCGTCCCATGGCTAGTCACGCACCCCGGTTCCCATGTCGGCTCGGGCGAGGACGCCGGCATCGCTACGATCGCGAAATCGATCGACGAAGCGCATAACGCCTGTCCGGGATTCGCGGTGAAGGTTGCACTCGAAATCACCGCCGGGCAGGGCAGCAATCTCGGCTACTCGTTTCAGCAGATGGGCCGCATCTTCAATGCAGTCAAGGAAAACGATCGCCTGCGGCTATGCTTCGACACCGAGCACGCATTTGCCGCGGGCTACGACATTTCCAATGAGGAAGGCTATCAGCGCACCTTTACCGAACTCGACGAGCACATCGGTATCAAGCGCATCGTCGCGTTCCATCTGAATGATTCGCTCAAGCCGTTCAACTCGCGCGTCGATCGCCACGAGCATATCGGCAAGGGTCATCTCGGCACCAAAACCTTCGAGCGCCTGTTGCACGACGCGCGATTCTTCG
>JBGPMZ010000554.1:0-2787 GCA_041487255.1 Binataceae bacterium (SeqCode)
AACTCCGGCAAGCATCATGACTCCGGTTGTGACTACCGACCGCAAGCGCTCGGGATAGTTAATTCGCGGATTGACCACGACTACGACTAGCCAGATGGCTTCGACCGCGAGCATTGACGCTGTAACAAAGTTGACTGCTAGCACTGCCGATGTGAGCAGGGCGAGGACGACGTAGTCGACGACCGATCTGCGCCGCAGTGCGCGCAGGAAGACCCAGAGATGAGCCATTGCGAGCGCCAGTAGGAGACCGTACATCCGCAGTTCGCGTTCGTACTTGATGGTCACCAGGCTGACCGCGCATACCAGCGCGCTCAACGCCGCGATCGTATCGATGTCCGGCTGAGTAAACGGCGTGCCGTCGCTGTTCGTCGGGATGCGAAAGATCTCGCGCGTCAGCGGCACCATCAAGATGATGCTCAGCAGCCCGAACAGCGCAGAGAGCGAACGCATCGCGGCGAGGCTATCGCCAAGAATCGCGATCCATCCATGCAGCAGGAGGTCATGCACCGGCAGCTTGCCCGCATTGTGGGTCTGTTGAATGGCGATGACCTCGCGCACTGAAGAGGCATCGGCGGCCGCCCACGTCGCGCCCTCGTCGGCGGACATCTGCCGCATGCCGAGGTTGTAAAATCGAAGAATCGCGCCGGCGAGCAGAGCTACTAACACCAGCGCCGGCGCGGGCCTGCTCATCGCTCGAGAATCTTCGTGGCGACCATCGGCATGCTTCTACAATCCCTTCTTGAGTTCGGGTGCCGCGCGAAATCCCACGCTGCGCGCGGCAGGAATAGTCATCGGCGCGTTGGTGCGGGGATTGAAACCGGGACGCGCCTTACGTCTTCGCACCGAAAAGGTGCCGAAGCCTGGAACCCAGAAGCGCTTTTCCTTTTTGATCGAGCGGGCGATCTGATCGAAGGTTTCGTCGATAATTCCCGCGACGGTTCTCTTGGGCTGACCGATTTCCTTCGCGACTGCTTCGATGAGCTCGGCCTTGGTCATGAGCGTTACTTAAGCCGCTGCCAACTCACGCGCAAGTCTAAAGGCGCGGGTCCTTAGCGCCGACCCCGGCGGCTTCCAGCTCGCGCCACGCCAGACCCCATCGTACGCCCCGATCGCTGACGACCACGCGTGCAGCATTGAAGTAGTTCATCACGCGTTCGAGGATCAGCGAGCCGGCAAATATCACGTCGGCGCGCGCTTCGAGCACGCCTGGAATCTTCTTACGTTCGGCCAGCGTCACCTCGCCGAAGCGCTTAACGATCGCCGACACCTCGTCGTGCGTCAGTGTATGGCCCTGTACGCGCGAGGCGTCGTAGTCGCTCATGTTGAGCGCCACCGCCGCGATCGTCGTGACCGTGCCGGCGATTCCGACCAGCACTTCGGGACGGAACGACCATCCGAGCTTTTCGAGTTGATCGTCGATGGTCGCGATCAGCTTTTCGACTTCCTCTTTCGAGGGCGGATCGTGCTGGATGATTCTTTCGGTCAGCCGCACCGACCCGATTTGGAGACTCACACCGGCGAGGTCGCGGCCGGGCTCGGAACGAATCAGTTCAGTCGAACCACCGCCGATATCCGCGATCAGCAGGCGCACGTCGGGACCGAGATTGAGTGACCGCTCGACCGCGAGCCGCGAAAGCTCGGCTTCCTCGAGACCGGGAATCACCTTGAGCTCGACGCCGGCTTTCTCCTTCACGCGCTGAATGAAAGCGGCGCCGTCGCCGGCGTCGCGCAGGGCGCTGGTGGCGGCCGCGATGATCTTCTCGGCGCCGACCGCCCGCGCCGCATCGGCGAACTCGGCGATGGTGTCGAGCGTCAGGCGCGAGGCCTCGTGATCCAGCTTGCCGTTGCGATCGACACCCTTTCCCAACCGCGTGATGCGCGAGCGCTCCAGAATCGGGTTCAATTTGCGATCGCCATCGGATTCGACGACCAGCATCAGCACGGTGTTGGTGCCGATGTCGAAGGTTGCGAGCTTCACGCTACTCTCCGACGGCGACAGCAGTTTGCAGCGCAGATTCGGGAGGCTCGATGGAGTTGCCGGCGATCCACTGCTCGATTGTTTTCAGCGCGCGATGGCCCATCTGGATTTTCTTCTCGCGCCCGCGAACTCGCGCCGCAAGATCCGGCATCAAGCCATAGTTCGCGTTCATCGGCTGAAAATCGCGCCGTCGTGAGTCGGTGACATAGGCAATCAGCGAACCGAGCGCGGTTTCCGGCGGCGGAAAAATCGGTTCCCCGTGGGCGGCGAGTCGCGCCACGTTGATCGCGGCCAGAAGTCCTGCGGCGGCCGATTCGACGTAGCCCTCGACGCCGATCATCTGCCCGGCCATGAACAGATCGTCGCGCGACTTGAGCTGGAGCGTCGGGCGCAGCAGGCGCGGAGAATCGATAAACGTGTTGCGATGCAGCGATCCCAGCCGCACGAACTCCGCGCGCTCGAGGCCCGGAATCATCCGCAGCACCTGGCGCTGCGCCGGGTAGGTCATCTTGGTTTGAAAACCGACCATGTTGTAGAGGCGCCCCTCGCGATCGTCCTGGCGCAGCTGCACGACCGCGAACGGACGCCGGCCCCCGCGCGGGTCGACGATGCCGACCGGCTTCATCGGACCGAACGCCAGGGTTTGGCGGCCGCGCCGCGCCATCTCTTCGATCGGCATGCATCCTTCGAAATAGACCGGCTTCTCGAACGGATGCAGCGCGACCTTCTCAGCCGCAATCACGGCGTCGATGAACGCATCGTACTCCGCTTCGGTGAGCGGGCAGTTGATGTAGTCGTCGCCGCCCTTG
>JBGPMZ010000555.1:0-2769 GCA_041487255.1 Binataceae bacterium (SeqCode)
ACGGGCACATCGACGATCTCGCACGCTTCGTCGCGCCCGATACGATCGTCACGGTGGTCGAAGATGATCCCGCTGATGCCAACTATCGCGCGCTGCGCGACGATCTCGAACGGCTGCGCGCGATGCGCGATCAGGACGGGCGGCCGTTTCGCATCGAGACGTTGCCGATGCCGCCGGCGATGCATCACGACGGCACGCGCCTGCCCGCATCGTACGCGAATTTCTATATCGCCAATGGGGGCGTGATCGTACCGACCTTCGATTGCGCGGCTGATGCGATTGCTATGGCGACACTCGCGCGGCTGTTCCTTGGCCGCCGCGTGGTCGGGATTCCGTCAACCGATCTGGTCTGGGGCCTCGGCGCGATCCATTGTTTGACGCAGCAGCACCCCGCGACTTGATGACTCGCTCATGCCGTGGTCACTTTGACGAGTCCGAAACCGATCAGTTCCTTGAGGAGCTCGGCCGTCTTTGATTCGATGCTGTCCTCTTCGAATTCAATGTAGCCGACGTCTTTGAAATTTGTCGGGAAATTAATCCCTTTCTCTTTGAAGATGACAACGCGATCTTGGTAGGCGAAAGAGGCCGCGCCCAGCTCATGGATCACGTTCTCGCTGGGTCTCCAAACAAGTGTGTCGTCCTTGTCCTTGAACTGCTCGTCGCGCGTAAATATCAGTATCGCCGATCCACACTGAAGCATCAGGTCTCTGACCTTCTTGGAAATCGGCCGGCCTAGGTGCGCTTCCTCTTCTGCTACTTTATAAGGAATCTGAAACGAGCTCAGTATCTTTTCTAGTCTCGCAAGCGGCGCTTGCTTCCTCCCATGTCCTATAAATATCGCCCTCGGGGTCTCTGGCTTTGAATCTCCGAGCGGTTGCGCCTCGGGTTTGGCTTGAGTCGCGGGAATTGGTTGAGTTCCGGTTTGCGAAGCGTCTGCCTCGGTCGCCGGATCAGGCACCGTCACCCCGCCGACAGAAGCACCCCCTGAGTCGACGGAAATTAGGACATGCGGAGAACCACCGATGTCTCGGATAATCTCGGCGAAGCGACCGTTCTCCAAGAGAACCCGAGCACAGTCCTCGGTGAAGCTAGAGGGAACTCCATGAGCGGACGCTAGGAGCTTCCGCATCGTCTCGGGGGACGGTAGCTTGTGGTCCGAGTAAGCATTGTAGATGGCCGCAAACACGCTTGGCGTCAAGGCAGCTCTTCTCAGAGCCGCCAAACGTTTGGCCTTGTCTTGGGTCTGCGTCGCATCCGTGCCGGTCTGCGTCAATGAAATCTCAGTTGCTTTTGCTGTACCCTCGGTCAGCCCGTATTGGCGAGAATCGCTGAGTAGGGACCGGAAGTTGCTGCTGCCTGGCTTTATGCTTAACGCATCTGCCAATAGCAGACGCCGGAAGGGCCTCCCAGCCATCTCGTCTTGAATCTTCTGTCCGACAGCCAGCGCTTCTTCGAGCGTGTGCGACGGAAAGCCCTTCGCTTCTCCCTTAGGCATAGCGTTGCCCCCTCTGAGCGAGCCTAGTAGTAAGCGTTCAGCGATAGCAAGCTTGGCCCCGGAGACGCGCAGAGACCTTCCTCCCGCGCCCGCAGCGGGTAGGGTCAGCTGCGTGATAAGAAGTCGCGCAGCCAGCGGGACAGTTCCTCGGGCGCCTCTTCCGGGATGAAATGGCCGCATCCTTCGATTGCGCCACCTTCCGCTTTGAGCGCCACACGCCGTAGCGATTCGACCACCAGCTGACCGCGGCCGCGCGGGCCACCGCCGCCAATTCCGAGCGTCGGCATCGGCAGCTTGAAGCCGGTCGCGAGCGTCGCGCGATTCTCAGCGACATCCTTGTGCAGCGCGCGATAGAAGTTGAACCCCGCGCGCATCGCACCCGGCTGCGAATAGGTGCGCACGTATTCGCGGATGTCTTCATCACTGAACACGCCGGCGCGGTCGGCTCCGTTGCTGAAGAACCATTCGAGATAGATGCGTTCGCGGCCCACCGTCAGCGCTTCGGGCAGATCGGGCACCTGATGGAACAGATGGTGCCATCGCGGCGCGCCGCTGATCGCAGCGCCTGAAGGCTGATCGCCGGGGACCGGCACATCGAGCATCACCAGATGCGTCACTGCGTCGGGATGGTCGGCGGCGAGCCGGAATGCGACCGGCGCTCCCCAGTCATGGCCGATCACCGCGAACTTCTCGTGCCGCAGATGATCGTGCATCAGATGCCAGACATCGGCCGCGACGGTTTTCTTGTCGTAGCCGCTGGAGGGCCGCGATGAGTCCCCGAGTCCACGCAGGTCAGGCGCGACCAGCGAGAAGCGATCCGCCAGCAACGGCATCAGGCGGCGCCATTCGTACCAGGTCTGCGGCCATCCATGCAGCAGCACGACCGGCGGGCCCGCGCCGAGCGTCACATAGTGGATTCTGACGCCCTCGAGATTGGCGAAGTGATATTCGAAAGCGGGTTGCGCCATCGATCGTGCGGAGTGCAGCTCCGATTGTGCCCGACTTACTGGTCTCGCGCCGTCCCGGCGAGCGGCACAATCTGCGCGATCGCGCACTGAACCAAGGCGTGTGTCTTGTTATCGATCTGAAAAAAGCGCGTTGCCTTGATTTGCGACAAGATCGCGCGGAACTTCGGCACGTATTTCTTCTGCGCGTCGAGCCTGGCCTGCGCGATGGTCAGCGTTTCGTCCAGCTTCGCTTTCGCCTGATCATCGGTGAGCGTCTCATAGTTCTTCGCGTAGTCGTTGATCATCTTCACATGGCGCTCGTCGATC
>JBGPMZ010000556.1:0-2760 GCA_041487255.1 Binataceae bacterium (SeqCode)
AGGAGAAGCTGCGGCGCGGACCGATTTGGGAGCGACCGGCATCCGAACGCACGCGCCCGCTCGAGGAGCACGATCAGCGCGCGCTGATGGCGTCGTTGCGGGCCGAGATCGTGAAGCTGATTCCTACCGCTCGCGTTCCACTCGACTGATTCGAAATGCGCGCATTTTCCACGCGACTCGCACTCGCGCTAGCAGCCGCGGCGCTCATGTTCCTCACCATCGCGGGATGCCGGCAGCCGCTGCCCGAGCAGGACAGCGACGCCGCCCAGGTGTACGTGCGGCAATGCGGCCAATGTCATTCACCCTACCATCCTCGTGCGATGACGGCGGCGATGTGGGAAATCGAAGTCCCCAAGATGGAAGACAATATTCGCCGGGCCGGGTTGCCTGCTCTTGAAGGCGCGCAGAAGCAGACCATTGTCGAATACCTGGCGCGCAACGCCGGAGCGCACTAGCCGACGCGTCGAAAAGCCTTTCGCAGGGACAGGAATTACGCTAACCCTCTAGCGTAACTCCATGCCGCAAGATCCTCCCAGCCGCCGCGTCGGCGCGAACGAGTCCCTAACGATCAAGTTCTATTACGATTTCAAGAGCCCCTTCACCTTTCTCGCTTTCGATCCCGCACTCGACCTCGAGCGGACTCATCGCGTGCGGATGCGCTTCATTCCGCATGTGTTCGATTTCGAAGCCTACGGCGGCACTCTCGAAGTTCGCGACGAGCGCTCATGGCGAAAGGTGCGCTACCTCTACCGCGACGCGCGGCGCTTCGCGAGCGCGCGCGGGATTATCATTCGCGGACCGCGGAAGCTTTACGATTCGCGCCTCGCGCTGACCAGCGGTCTGTTCGCCGATCGTCACGGCAGGTTCCGTGAGTATGCGCACCGTGTGTGGGAGCGGTTCTTCCGCCGCGAACTCGATATCGAGAAGTTCGAGCAGCTCGCTCCGCTCATCGAGAACGTCGGCCTCGCTCCGGAAGACTTCCGGCGCTACTGCGACGCCGATGGTCCTCGCGAGCTGACCGAAGCGCTGGCCGAGGGCGAGCGCGATGAGGTTTTCGGCGTGCCGACTTTGATGATCGACGGCGAGCCTTTCTGGGGTAATGATCGGATCGAGTGGGTAATCAAGAAACTCGATGCGATGGGACTGCAACGCAACTAACGACCATCTAATCGGGGAGGGAAGACTGCGATGATGAGACTCTACGCTCTGACTGCGATCGTGCTGGCGCTCAAAATGACGGCGATCTCGATCGCACAAGGCCGCGCGCGTGCCGGCGCCAAGAAGTTTGTAAATCCCGAGGACGCAAAAATGTTCGGCGCCGAACAGGTTGCACAGGAAGTGCCCGCGGTTCAGCGCGCCTCCAAGGCGTGGATGAACGACCTCGAGAACATCCCGATGTTCCTGATCCTCGCGCTGGTGTATGCGATCGTCGGGCTCTCGCCCCGCGCGTTCATGGTCTACTGTTTGGTTTTCACCGTCGCGCGTATCTTCCACACTTTCTTCTATCTGAAAGCGATGCAGCCGTGGCGGACGATCGCCTACACGATCGGCGCGATCGCCTCGTTCGCCCTGATGGTCCATCTTTTTGTAGGATTCGTGATAGTTGGAGGCGACTGATGCGACCGGTTCCAGTAGGCGCAAAGGGAACTTACTCGAGCACCGTCAGCGACGGCGATCTGGCGAGCAAGCTGGATCCGTCGCTGGCGCGGGTGATGTCGACGCCGACCATGATCGGCATGATGGAGATGGCGGCGATCGACGCGATTCGCTCCTACTACGATGCGGGCGAGACCTCCGTCGGTGCGGGTATCGAGGTCCTGCACACCGCGGCGACGCCGCCCGGACACAAGGTGCGCGCCGAGGCCGAGGTCACGAAGTCCGAAGGACGCCGGTTCGAGTTCAAGGTGCGCGCATTCGATGAGGTCGAGGAGATCGGTTCCGGGGTTCATAAGCGCGCGGTCATCGACGCGGCCAAATTCGACGAGCGCCTCAAGGCGAAGATCAAAGCATCATGAAGACCCCCTTCGAAAACGAGGAACGCTACGTCGGCCGCGACTACGGGACCTTCGAATTTCCGATCACACCCGAGTTGATCGCGACTTACGTCGAGGGCACCGGCGACGACAACCGATGGTATCGCGGCGACTCGCCACTCGGGGGTCCGGTCGCGCCGGCGCAGATACTCCATTCGGCGGTCTACGAAACGCTCGCATGGTATCTGCCGAAAATCTTCGGCAACCTGCACGCGCGCCAGGAATGGGAAAATTTCGCACCGGTCATGGTTGGCGATAGGTTGCGCGCGCATCTGATGATCGTCGAGCGGTACTTGAAGCGCGATCGCGAGTACGTGGTGAACGAGGTCATTGTCACCAACTCCGCCGGCCTCATCGTGTCGCGCAGCCGCACCCATCAGAGCTTCCTGCTTCCGTCGGAAAAGTCCGACGGATTCGTCGTCGACCAGTCGCGCGAGAAGGACCAGAAGCGCGCCTTCAAAATCGGCGAGCGCGGCGGCGAGGCGTTCGAAGCGCCCGCGCGCAAAATCACCGAGGCGATGTGCTTCGCCTTCTCGGGACCCGCGCGCAACTACCACAACGATCGCGCCAAGGCGATCGAGCTCGGCTTCCCGGAAATCGTCGTACAGGGGATGCTCTCAGTCTGCCACATCTCCGAGATGATGACCCGCCGCTTCGGGCTGGGATGGTTTTACGGCGGCAAGATGGACCTGCGCCTCGTGAACGTGGTGTGGGGCAACGACGTGAC
>JBGPMZ010000557.1:0-2759 GCA_041487255.1 Binataceae bacterium (SeqCode)
GCGCGATCGATCTTCTCGCAGGCGGCGCCACAAGTCCGGCCGCTCGACCAGGATGTTGAGCATGTTGCTCATGAGGTTGGTGGTGGTCTCGTTTCCCGCGACCAGCAGCAGGATGCAGAAGCCGAGTATTTCCCATTCCTCTAACCGCTCGCCGTCAGCGTCGACCTGGACTAACGCGCTGATGAGATCCGTCCCGGCCTTCTCACGGCGCGCCGCCGCGATCTGGCGGAAGTAGTCCATCATCTCCATTCCGTTCCTGACCCGCTGGTCGGGAGTGAAGTCTCCGCCGTTGAACGCGACCATGGAGTCGCTCCAGCGCTTGAACGCGGGCTGATCATCACCCGGGATGCCGAGCATTCGCGCGATCACCTGGACCGGCAGCGGCATGGTGAAGGCGTCAACCGCATCAACCGATTTGCCGGTGGCAATTTGATCGAGCAGATGCGCCGCGACGGTTTTGATCCATGACTCGATCTCGGCGATCCTCCGCGCCGTGAATGCCTTGTTGACCAGACGGCGAAAGCGCGTATGACGAGGCGGGTCGTCCTGGATCATCACCAGCTTGGGGGTGACGCTACCGGGTGCGGGATTTTGCGACGAGAAGGTGGCGGGGTCGCGCAGCGCCGCACTGACTTGATCGTACTTGAGGAGCATCCAGGTCTGGACCTGCGCCTCGGTCCCATCGAGGAACATGATCGGCCATTGCGTCACGATCGGTGAACGGTCGCGAAACTGCCGGTATGCGGAAAAGGGGTTCTCCCACGTCTCCGGCTTGCCGAATACCTGCGTCATTACGGGTTCTTCAATGCTCATCACGGGTTCTTCAATGCTCATCTGATTCCCTCGCGCGTGATTTTGCGCTCGGTCACGAGTTGTTATCTACCCGAAGCGAGCGCGGCGGCGGCGTTGGTCAGGCAGCGCTCGGTGGTTGTCCAGTCTATGCAGGGGTCGGTGATCGACACCCCATACTTCAACGCGGCGCGATTCTCACCCAGCGCCTGGTTGCCCGCCTCGAGGTTGCTCTCCAGCATCGCGCCGAGGATCGCATTGCTGCCGCCGCGGACCTGGTCGATGAGCGCTGCGAACACCTCGGGCTGTTTGGTGTAGTCCTTGTTGGTCTGCGCGTGCGAGCAATCGACCATCACGCGCGGCTCGAGCCCGGCCTTCGACAGCATCTGCACGCATTCCGCGATACTGACCGCGTCGAAGTTCGGCTTCTTGCCGCCGCGCAGCACGATGTGCGTGTCAGGATTTCCGGTGGTGCGCACGATGCCGTTCATTCCATCCTGCGTGATGCCGAGGAACGAATGCGGTTGGCGCGCCGATTGAATTGCGTTGATCGCGACTTGCAGATTTCCCTCGGTGGAGTTTTTGAAGCCGACCGGCATCGAAAGTCCGCTCGCCATCTCGCGATGGGTTTGCGATTCGGTAGTGCGCGCGCCGATCGCCGACCATGCAATCAGGTCCGCGATGTATTGCGGTGTGATCGGATCGAGCGTCTCAGTCGCGGCCGCCAGCCCCATCTGGTTTATCTGGATGAGCAGCGTGCGTGCGATGCGCAGTCCAGCGGGGATATCGCAACTGTCGTCCATATGCGGATCGTTGATGAGACCCTTCCATCCCACCGTGGTGCGCGGCTTTTCGAAGTACACCCGCATCACGACATAGAGCTGATTGGCGACCGTGTCCTTGAGCTTGCGCAGGCGCTCGGCGAAATCGAGCGCGCATTCGGGATCGTGAATCGAACAGGGCCCCACGATGCAGAGCATTCGGCGGTCGGCGCCCTTGATGATCTTGCGAATGGTCTCGCGCGCCTCGACCACGGTGGCGACAATCGCCTCATCGACCGGCAACTCATCCTTGAGCCGCTTCGGCGCGATGAGCGCATCGATCGAGGAGACGTGAATATCCTGTATCTTCCGCATCAGTTTAAGGGCTCTATTCTTATCGGAAAGCCGCGCGATGACAAATGGCATTGGGTGTCTTGGTAGGGGGCGTTCGCGCACGCCCCGTCGATTCCTCATCGCGCGAAGCGCATCCATGCCGCGTCGAATGCGAATTGAAGGACCAAAGCCATCGAGGATTTTACGGGCCGTTCGCGAACGGCCCCTACCCGGAATCGAATGAATCTTGCGGGCGACGGACTGCGCGGCTTAGTCTGCAAGTCCGCAACCTCGATGGATCAAACGCCTTCAGAAAAGACCGCCATCTCAAGTTCCTCACGGCCGGACCCGCAGTCATCGGAAAGCCACCGGTCCGGGCTGTGGCGAGCGGTGGCCGGGATGGCCGCCGCGCTTGCGATCGCAGCCGGCATCGTCGCGATCGATCTCTCGCATGAGCTGGTGAACCGCGTCTCAAACTATCGTTCGCGAATCGCGGTGCTGAACAAGCGAGTGGACAACCTCAAGCGCAAGGCGCTTGCGGACGAGAAGCGGCTTGCCGACGCGCGCGCGGAAATCAAAGAGCGCAAGCTGATGCAATCGCGCGATCGCATGAAGGCGATCCTGATTGCGCCGGACCGCAAGACGATCAAGCTGGCAGCATCGGCGCCCGGCGAAGCCGCAGCCGCGACGGTGACCATCAGCGAGAAGATGGGAGGTGCCGTGCTGAACGCGCACGGATTGTCCGCGCCACCGGAAGGGCAAGTGCTCGATGCATGGTGGATGCTCAAGGACGCGCCGCCGGCGAAGGCCGCGGAGT
Source organism: Binataceae bacterium (SeqCode) (assembly GCA_041487255.1). GTDB lineage: Bacteria > Desulfobacterota > Binatia > Binatales > Binataceae > DATGKG01. The sequence continues at coordinate 2,701 of JBGPMZ010000557.1, forward strand.
TCAGGAGCGGCGCCGACGGCAGCGCGAATGAGTACCTCGATCCGCCGCCGCAAGGTTCC
>JBGPMZ010000558.1:0-2757 GCA_041487255.1 Binataceae bacterium (SeqCode)
CAGAGCTGGGTTTCGGCAAGCGGACTCCTGCATCGGAGTATCGGCTCACGCATCGCGGCGGCAAGGGCGTCATCACGATGAACGTGACCGACAAAACCGGCAAGGTGGTCGGCGTGCGGCAGGTCGGCCTCGACGATCAGGTGGTGCTGATTACCGATCACGGCAATATCATTCGGCTGCCGGTGAAGGGGGTGCGCATCACGGGTCGCAACGCGCAGGGCGTGCATCTGGTGAAGGTCGCGGAAGGCGAGCGCGTCCGCGCGGTAGTTCCACTGGCGGAGAAGGAAGAAGAGGACGACTCCTCCTCGAACGGTGGCGGCTCGGTGGAGGAATAAAAGTTCGCTTCGCGGATCAGGATTTCACGGGGCGTTCGCGAACGCCCCCTACCGGAATTCGTCGAACGTCACAAAGGCTACAGACTCGCCATTTTGTTTATGCCACAATGACGAATGGTCGTGGCACTCGCTCCCTCGAAAAAGAAAAGGCGGCGCGAAAATCTCCGCGCCGCCCTCCACATGAAGATCCAATCAGACCGTGATCTGGGTGCCGTCGAACTTCTTGAACGTGAAGCCCGCGAAGTCTTCGCTGTAGCAAGCCTTCTCGTCGCGCAAGACGCTGATGGCGACCGCTTCGCCAAGTTTCATCGCCTCTTCGGCGTCGGTGCGCCAATGAACCCCAGCAATGTTGCGCCCGAATGCCACATTCGACGCGATCTTGTTCAGCTCGCCGCCTACAGTCAGCTGACCCGCATCGGCGCCGTTGTAGGGCAGCAGCGAAAGGCCATCGTCGCTCGGCGCCACAGGATTCTGAATCACCTCGGTCTCATCGAAGAAAGCCTTCAGGATGGTCACGCACGCTCCCGCCACCGTCGCATGACCGGAACCGTAGGCGGGATGCTGCGGACATCCTTCGGGAAATTCCATCGGCAGCAGGTAGGTGCCGTTTTTGCTGAACATGCGCGCGACCGCATCCGAATTGGTCACCTCATCATGAATCGGGTAGTCGGGTCTGGCGCCCGCAACTTTGAGATGAACCAGGCCGCCATAGGCCTCGGGCCGCAGTGCGCGATGCACGAACCACTTCTGGTACCATTGCGCCTTCAGCGCGCGCGACGTGACTCCGGCCAAAATTCCCTTCAAATAGGGGACCCCGAAGGTTCCGAATCCGGTTTGATTTACCGCGGCCGGACTCCCCGGCGCATATGGATTGCCGGAATTGAGCTTCGCGCCGACGCCGACCAGATAGAGGCAAGCCTGGAAATACGCCTGATACAGCACATCGATGTGCACCCATGCGCCGATATCGCGGCCGTTGCGGAGATAGCGGCGCGTCGGATCGATCGGATTGCTTCCCGACGGACTTCCGTTCTGACAGGACAGATACGACGGAAAATCCTTCATAGAGTCAGAATCGGGAAGGTAGGTCAGGTAGCGCTGAACGATCTCGCCTGCGCCGAACGCGAGGGTTGGATAAAAATACTGCGAAATGTAGGGGCCGATGAGGTCGCCCGCGGTGAAGCCGCGAAACAGCGTGCCCGCCGTCACCTGGCCGTTCACCTTGGGTCCGCGAAAATCGGACAGCCCGCTGAGCTCCGCAATCGCCGCTTGCGCGGCGGGATCGGCGCCGTATTGCGAAAACGGCACGTCACGCAGCAGCGCCATCCAGTAGTTCTCGACCGCCTCACCCGCGCGCTGGGCGCTCGCGACCGCGGGCGAGGGCGGCTCCACGAGCTGATGAGAATCGGTGCCCACGAGGTCGAACGCCAGCCCCGATTGCGGGTTGATCAGCGGTGTCGCGTTCGCGCTCCCCATCGGAATCGCGTTGAAGTCAGCCGGCTTGCCGGAATTGACCGCGGTCAGAAGTTTCCCGTATGCCGAAGCCTCCACCTCCCCATTCGCATCGTGCGGCAGCCCCTTGGAAAAATTTCCGATGAAATTCGGGTACAGCGTTTCGTCGCTATTGCTCGGATGATCCGGGAGCTCAACGCGAAATTCCGCGCGCGCCGTCTTCATGCGATAGTCGAAGGCTGCGTCGCGCCGCCGCACCGCCTTGCGATGAGTGGCCCTCGCGGCCGATACCGCGGGCATGAATTCCTGCGCTTCAGCGCTCGAGCCGGTGCCGCGAAAAATCGGTTCGAGGCCGATCGCCGAGGATGCGATCGAGGCCACTGTCGCCGCGCCGGCCACTTTCAGAAACGCGCGCCGACTCGATGCAATCGGTTGCTTGCCGCCTGAGGTTTTTTTTGCAGAAGTCTGATTCGGCGTCAGGAGTTCTTGCTTAGTCGGATCTTGAGGAACACGTTCCATCATAATTGCCTCCCCGCAGAACTTTCAGACGATATGCAAACGCTACTTTACGAGATTTTTTACCAGCTTTACGGTGTAATCGCAAGCTTTATGATGCCTATCGAGACGCCGCTGCGGCATCCTGTGTAACTAGTGGGCGGTTTTTGCCTGCCACCCGGTCGGAATCTCTTTTGAAACCCACCTCTCCAATTCGTCACATGATGTCAGGCACTCCGAGATCGGGGGAGTAAAAACTTCAGCGCGGCTCGCCGGCGCCGAGGCCCATCGATTCGTAGGCCTTGTCGGCGGCCGAGAGCGCGCGGCCGCGAGACAGCTCCATCCCCATCGAGCCGAGGATCTCCTCGAGCGCGTTGAGCACCAGCATCACGTTCTCTCGCCGTGAACCCTCGCCCATCAGACCGATGCGCCAGACCTTGCCCTTGAACGGCCCGAGGCCCGCACCGATCTCGAG
>JBGPMZ010000559.1:0-2728 GCA_041487255.1 Binataceae bacterium (SeqCode)
GGGAGCTGCTTCCTGGATCACGGCGTCCAATCCGAAGCTGCGCATTTCGGCGGCGATGAATTTCGCGATCTCTCCCTCGCCCGCTCCTCCGAGGACCAGCGACGGGTTGACGGAGTCGATGGAGATCAAGTCCTTCAGCAGTTGAATTGTCGGCTCGTTCATGCGAAGTGCACCGTCATGCCTCTCTTTCGCTCCATCGCGCGTTCGTAGACGATGGCCGCCGCCGCGGCGTCCTGAAATCCGACGCCAGTCGAGTCGAAGATGATGATGGCGTCATCGCTCATGCGCCCGGGCTTGCGTCCGGCAACGATTTCGCCCAGCTCGGCGTACACCGCGGCGCCGGGCGCGTGATGCAGATCGCCGATCGTCGCCGCCTGCTCGGTGACATCGGTGACCACCACGCTGGAGCGCATCAGCTCCGGCGCGATTTCCGACTTCTGGGGATTGTCCGCCCCCACCGCGGCGATGAACGTTCCCGCTTCCGCCTTGCTCAGGAACGGTTCGCGCGATGTCGTACAAGTGACGATCACGTCCGCCGTTCCCTCCTCCGCCACCGGATAGCGGATCGAAGCTTTGAAGTCGCGGAGGGCCTCGGGGTTCGTGTCGTGCGCGATGACCCGCTCGACCGGGAGGACGCGCGAGAGCGCTTCGAGCTGAATCTGCCCCTGGCGTCCACAGCCGAAGATCTCGATCCGATGGGCATCGCGCCGGGCGAGATATTTCGCCGCCACAGCGGTCGCCGCGCCGGTGCGGCGCACGGTGATCTCGATGGAGTCCATCACCGCCAGCGGCTGGCCGTTCGTTTCATCGAAGAGCAACAGTAACCCCTGGATGGTCGGCATTTTGAACTCGGCCGGATTCGACGGGAAGTTGGCGTTCGCCTTCGCCACGAAGTAGCGCCCGGACGAGGCGGTCTTGATGTGAAACGCGCCGCGTTCGGCGTGCGCGCTGAGCACCCCCGGATGGCCGAGCCGCCCCTCGCCGTGCGCGCGGAATGCCTCTTCCACCGCGGCGATGCAGTCATCGATGGTCAGGAGGTCGGCCACATCGGCCGCGGTCAGAAGAAGTGTCACGGCAGTGGAGATACGCCCTTGTGAATCTCAGTGACGCGCAGGACAAGGGTCTTTCGGACCGAATCTATCACATTTGAATCATGAATGATTCACCTGTGATACACCAACTCCCGGCTGGTGACTGAGCAGTGGCGCCGCTCGACATTCTCCTTCAACAACGCCCGCATCCGCCGGCGGGTTCGACGCGGACCGTCGAGGGCGCGCTCACCAATATCGCCACCCCGCCGAATGTGCGGCGGCGGGTGATTTCCCGGCAGGCTCGGGGTGGTCGCGGCGCTCCACGCTCAGTTCACGCTCGACCGCTCCGGGTTTCGGCGCACGCTTCAGCACTTCGGGAACGCGCGGCGAGCAGCACGCTCGGGTCAGTTCGGCACGGTCGCGCTCCATCTGAGGATCGGCCGCCATCGATGCCAGCACGCGCTCGAACACCTCGCTCGCGGGCCTCTGCGCCGGCGGCGTGATGGAGTAGTGCATCCATTTCGCCTCCCTCCGCGCGGCCACCAGGCCGGCACTTCGAAGGTGCGCTAGATGCCGCGAGATCTTCGGCTGCGGCTCATCGAGCGCTTCCACGAAAAAGCAGACGCATACCTCGCCCGCGCTCATCAGGTTCAGCAGGCGCAGTCGGGTCCGATCCCCCAGCGCCTGGAACAGCGTTTCGAGTTCTTCGGCAGTGTCTTTCATATGCGTATTGACAAATATGATACCACGATCTACCTTGACGTCACATTCGCACATGCGAATGTAAGGAGCCCCCCATGACGCTGGACGCGCAAGTTCTCAAGCCCCATATCTCCATTAATGTTCGCAACGTCGCCAAGAGCATCGATTTCTACCGGCGGATGCTCGGAATCGAGCCGTCGAAGGTCCGCACCGGGTACGCGAAGTTCGACGCGCAGAATCCGCCGCTGAACCTCGCTCTCAACGAGCTGCCCCACCTCGCGAGCGCCGGGGCACTCTCGCATCTCGGGCTGCAGGTACCGTCGACGGATGACGTGCTCACCATTCGAAAGAATTGGGCCGCGGCAGGACTCATCACGCGAGATGAGATGGACACGAATTGCTGCCACGCGAACCAGAACAAGACGTGGGTGGCCGATCCAGACGGCAACGAATGGGAGGCATTCGTTGTGCTGCGCGACAACCTGTCCGAGCAGGACGCACGGAACGAGGCGTGCTGCGCACCGTCGTCCTGCGGGTGCTCGACCGAAGCTGCCGATGCACCGTCGCAATCAGTGACTTGCTGCGCGTGATGCAGAAAGGGACGTCGAAGCAACTGAATGTGTTCGAGCGCTACCTTTCTGTCTGGGTTGCGCTCTGCATGGTCGGCGGCGTAATCCTCGGCAAGGCCGCGCCCGCGGCGACCGGTGTACTTCGACGATTTGAATTCGGCTCCGGAAGTCAGATCAACTTCCCGATCGCGGTCCTGATCTGGTTGATGATCTATCCGATGATGCTCAAGATCGATTTCGGATCGATCCTGCGCGTCGGTCAGCAACCGAAGGGACTGGTCATCACCGTCGTCGTGAACTGGTTGATCAAGCCGTTCTCGATGGCGTTCTTCGGCTGGCTGTTCTTTCGCCACGTTTTCCTGCCGCTCATCGGGCCTGAGTTGGCCAGTCAGTACATCGCGGGCGTGATCATTCTCGCTGCCGCAC
>JBGPMZ010000560.1:0-2726 GCA_041487255.1 Binataceae bacterium (SeqCode)
TCTCGTGGCCATCGCCGAAGCCGGGAGGGAGGGTGAACACCATCGACTCGGTCTGCGGTGTCTTGCCGAGCATCCCCTGGGCCATCTTCGCGCCGTCGCCGCGAAGTGCAAAGACGTTTGGAACGGCATCATGCTCGCTCCCGTCCGCCACGAGTTCATCCATTTGCTGCGCAAAGAATTCTTGTGAAATCACCCCTGATCGGTACGCCTTGAACAGTTGTTGTACCTCAAAGTTTTTGGTCGCCATGGTGCTCTCCGCGTTCTGACGTTGATGCCTGGGCTGTTGCGTGAAACCGGTTCCTGTTCCCACGTTTAGCAAAAAACCCCGGAAACGATAAACGCCGAGATCCCTCCGAGGAGATGCCTCTTGCGAAGTTCAAATGCTTGCAAGTTCGAGGGCAACCTGTTTTCTCATCGCATAACGTCCGCTCGGAGAGAGGCATTATGGCATTCACCAACATCACCCTGGAGACGCACGACCTTATCGGGACGCTCACCCTGAATCGTCCCGAAAAGTTGAACGCGATGACCCCGACGCTGATCGCCGAGATGGCTGAAGCGCTGACCGCGATCGAAAAGGATCCCGGCATTAAGGTCGTGATCATCCGCGGCGCGGGCCGCGCCTTCTGCACCGGCTATGACCTGACCGTCGGCCTCAGTGATGGCAGCGGACAGCGCTACACGCTCGACGACGATCAACGCACCCTGCAGCACTACGTCGAACACTGGCTGCGGCTGAGGGATTTACCGAAGCCCGTCATCTCGATGGTGCATGGTTATTGCCTCGCCGGAGGATCGCAACTCGCCATCTGCACGGACATTATCTTTGTGGCCGAAAATGCGAGCATCGGGTTTCCGTCGATACCCGCGGGCGCGGGTTACGTCAGCTCGTTCTGGAACTGGATGGTCGGCCCGCATCGCACCAAGTACATGGCGTTCCTTCCCGGAAGCCGAATCAGCGGCAAAGAGGCTGAGTCGATCGGCTTCGCGACCCGCGCGTTTCCGGCCGAGAGCCTCGAACAAGAGACCTACGACTACGCGCGAAGAGTCGCCAAGGTTCCCGCTCAGAAGCTTCGGTTGGAGAAGCTCGCGATCAACCGCGCGATGGATATGCAGGGGTTCAGGACCGCGGTGCTGGCCGGCGCCGAGTTCGATGCCATTTTCCATTTTGGCCCCGGCAACGAGGAGATCCGCGCCATCCAGAAGGAGCGCGGACTGCGCGGCGCGATCCAGTGGTACGAGCAGAAATAGCTCCGGGCGACTAATCCGAAGGGTCGTATTCCGGCGCTGGTGACGAACAGGGATCTCTGACCGCCCAAGTCTGACCGTCCAGAGGCGCGGCGCGTTAGCGGTCCGCTTTTGTTTTTAGTCGATCGAGGCGTTGAGCGTAGGCGAGGGCCTTTGAACCATCGCCCGCATGACTGCACCAATCGGCCAACGCAGCGAGCGTATCGCGATCGTATGGATGACTCTTGAGACTGGCTTCGAGGACGTTGATAGCGTCATCGATGCGGCCGCTGTCGTGCAACGCCACCGCGTAGACATACGCGTATCGTGCGCTCGCGGGATCCGAATGCGCAGCGGCGCCGAGCAGCTCAAGCGCTTTCGTATTCCTCTTCTGACGAACCATCAGAAGACCAAGCGCGTGAAGCAACGGCGCATCGTTCGGCGAACGTCTCAAAGCCGTGCTGAGGACAGCCTCGCCATCGGCTTCCCGTCCGCTTTCGCGATAGAGGTCCGCAAGATTTACCGCCGCAGGCGCGAAGCCGGGATCTATCGAAACCGCTGTCCTGAGCTCGGCTTCAGCGTGGTCGATTTTGCCGGTCCTTGCGAATAGCAAAGCGAGATTCAGATGAGCCTCGGGCCGGTCGCCATTCAATTCCTGGGCTGCGATGTATTCACTGGTAGCATGTTCAAAAGCAGCCGAAAGCTTAGGGGGAAGTTCGCCGGAGGTTTTTCCGGCGAGAACGTCTGCAGCTTCGATTCGAACGCCACGGACCGGATCATTCAAAAGCGATGCGGGAACCTCAACATTCGACTGAAGTTCAGAAGACGACAGAGCTCTCGCGGAGGCGCGCCTGACCAGCGGCGAGTTGTCTCCGGCGCCATCATTCACCGCTCGATTGGCAGGAGAGGGTGCAAAGGGAGTCAGTAACGTGAGTGCGGAGGCGCGCGCGATCGCGGGCTGATTCTTCTTCATGATCAGCGCCTCGAGCTCCTGAAATGCGTCCGGAGTTCCTTCCCTACCGTCATTGATTGTTCCCGCGAAGCCCTGAAATCCGGAAAGACGGTTCCCGTACCAGCGGCTAAGGGCGGCTGATGCCCACTGCGCAGTCTTATCGGTATGGCATTGGTTACACGCGTTAGGTGTTCCGAGTTTTAGTGATAAGTCGGGTCGCGGGATGCGGATGCTATGGTCGCGGCGCAGGTCGACGACCATGTAAGTACGGAGAGGCATATGACATTCAACGCACTGAGCCGCCTTCGTCCCAGTCTTGTGAAAGTGATGACGCGGCGAGTCGTACTTCTGCGAGAGATGACACTGGAGGCAAACCCCATTGCCTTCTGCGCGCAGCTTTGAGCTGTGCGGATCGTGACAATCGCTGCATGTGACTCCTGCATGGAACATTCTGCTTTGCATGAATGAACCATACTCGTAGACTTCTCCCTTGATTTGGCCGTCAGGGAAGTAGAGTTCCGGCTCCAGCAGCGCTACTCGGTAGTCA
>JBGPMZ010000561.1:0-2708 GCA_041487255.1 Binataceae bacterium (SeqCode)
CCATAACCGAGCCGGAGATTTGAATTGCTGGTTCCCCTTCCCCAAGGGAGGTAACGGGTTAGGTCTATTGCAGCCGCGGTCTTCCGAAGACGTAAAGAATCCCGAAGCCAGGGGATGCTAGTTCGAGGCGCTGCCTTGCGGCGTGAAGGTGACCAGCAGGCGCGGCGGTTCGGTTAGCGGCACCACCGCGAAGCTGCTCACCGGAACCGTATTGACGCTGACCGTTGTTCCCTGCGCATCGCTGGAGATGTCGCAGTCCTTGAAGATGGAGCGATCGAACACCAGGTGATGCTGGATGCTCGCATCCGGGGTGACGTCCTTCAGCAGCAGTTTCACCGTCGAGAAGCCGGGGCCATTTTCAAGGTGCTTGTCGAACTGCACGGGCTTCGAGAGATCGAAGATCACCGACATTGGCGGGTTGCTGGCCGATAGTCGTATCGTGCGCAGCGTCGCCGGTCCTTTCACCTCGGCGGCGGCGACTTCCTTGGGCGCGGGCGCCGGCGCCGCGGCAGCGCCGCCGAGGTTGGGGAGATCATCCTCGCCATATGCGGTGGCGGCGCGGCGCACGTCCGGTCCGCTTTCCTTCTGCCGAACGAGAACGTTGTCGCCGCTGTCATTGGTGGTTTCGCCGTAGCCGTTTTCGGCGAGCACCAGCTTGAGCGGATCTTCTTCGTTGTCGACGGGCTGGTTGAGCTTCTTCAGTTCGGCGCGCGCCATCTTCGCATAAGGAGTATTGGAGTAATGCTGCACCATCGCGGCGAAGGCCTGCGCGGCCGAATACTTCTTGCCTTCCTTCTCGAGCGCGAGGCCGAGTTCCCATAGCGCGTCGGGCGCGACCGGAGTGTCGGGATATTTCTGCATCAACTCGGCGAGGCGCGATTCGGCGGCACGGAAATTCGCGCGCTTGAAGTAGTAGTCGCCGACCACCTTCTGATGGCGCGCGAGCACCTCGCGGCAAATCTCCGATTTCTCCTTCGCCAGCTCCGCGAATTCGGTCTCGGGAAAGCGCTGCTCGATGGTCTGGAAGCGCGCCAGTGCGAGCTCGGTCTTGGTCTGATCCTGATCCTCGCGCCCAACCTGATCGAAGTAGCTCATCGCGATGTAATAGCTGACCAACTGGAGGTTCTTGCTGGTCGGGTGCATGCGCTGGAAATCGTCGAGCGCGGCGACCGCCTGCGCGTATTCCTTATCCTTGTAATACGCGAGTCCGATCTTCATCTCGGACTCTTCGGCATAGGGGCTGAACGGATACTTATCGACGACGTACTGATAGTTCTCGATCGCCGCGTGATATTCCTTGTTGGCGAAATTCAGTTGCGCCTGCTGATAATAGTCCTCGCCGGTGGGAGGTTTGCGCACACTGCATGCCGACAGTAGCGCACACATCGCGCAGACCACGAGGAAAAGTGAATAGCGTGTCATGGCGGGGCTTCCCGCAAAGTTAAACGGTCGCGAGCGGGAGCGCAAGGTGACGACACTTTGAGCCGGCGCCGGCCGCATAAGGTGGTCAGCGCGGCGCTGCAACCTTCTCAAATGAGGCGAAATAGACCGGCTTCCCCTGCGCCATATACTTGCGCCCGAAGGCCGACCGTTTCGCGCCCGGCGGTTCCTTCTCGATGCGCCGGAAGCCTCCCCCTTCGAGCATCGCGAAGATTTCCTCGGCCCATTCTTTCACGTCGGAGGCCGCATACACCGCCCCGTTTTCAGACAACGTGCGCGCGAGATTGCCGACGAAAATAGGCGTCACCATCCGATGCTTGAGGTGGCGCTCCTTCGGCCACGGGTCGGGATAGTAGATGTGAAATGCCGCGACGCTCACGTCCGGCAGCATCAGGTTGACCAGGGTGCGCGCATCCATCTTGGCGACGCGCACGTTCGGCAGCTCGGCGCGCCCGCATCGCACTGCGAGGAGTTGCCCGACCGTCCCCGATAATTCGATCGCGAGGAAATTTGTTTCCGGGTTTGCCGACGCATATTCGAGAATGAAGTCGCCCTTGCCGGCGCCGATCTCGATTTCCAATGGTGCGCGCCGCCCGAAGATCGCCTCGGGCTCGATGCTGAAGTAGTCGACGTTTTGCGAGAGCATCGCGCGCGAGGCGGCCTCGAGCGCGGCACCATCGCGCCACACCCGCGACGCTTTTCGCAGTCGTGACATTGGTGGCCACGAGCGTATCCGTGCGTTTTGAGGATAGCCAGTGCTACAGTCCAACGTCATCTTCAGCAAAAGGAATCGACCCCATGAACAGCGCGAAATCCGATTCGCTCGACCATTTGATCGCGGCCGGCGATGCGATGCAGCCCGAGCTGACCGCGTTCTACGAAGACCTGCATCGCCATCCTGAACTCTCGATGCAGGAAGAGCGCACCGCCGCGAAAGCCGCGGAGCGCCTGCGCGACGAGGGTTATACGGTCGCCACCGGAATCGGTCGCACCGGTGTGGTCGGTATCCTGGAAAACGGCGCGGGTCGGACGGTGATGCTTCGCGCCGACATGGATGCGTTGCCGGTGCGCGAGCAGACCGGCTTGCCATACTCCAGCAGCGCCACCGGTGTCGATCCGGATGGGCAGGCGGTCGATGTGATGCACGCATGCGGACACGATATGCACGTCACCTGTCTCTCGGCTGCGGCGGCATTGTTGGCGCGCAATCGCGATCGATGGGCGGGACGCCTGATGATGATCTTTCAACCGGCCGAGGAAATCGGCTC
>JBGPMZ010000562.1:0-2664 GCA_041487255.1 Binataceae bacterium (SeqCode)
ATCTCATCGCAGAGCGGATGGCGGAGTGGTTCGACGATCCGAATGGCGAAGAGCCACGCGACCTTTATCAGCGGATGGTGTCCGAGCTGGAGCGGCCGCTGATCGAGCTCGCGCTCAAGCGCGCGAGTGGCAACCAGGTCAAGGCGGCGCGGATGCTGGGGCTCAACCGCAACACGCTGCGCAAGAAAATCACCGACCATAAAATCGCGCTGACCAGATATCCCGGGCAACCCTAAGCAGGATGTTGAGAAAACCTCCAGAACTATTTGATGCGAAAATGCACTCAACACCCTGGGTCCTAAACTGGCCGCTGTCCTCCACCTTCTCTCCCTACTGGGAGAGACAAGAGTGAGGGCTGGCGTGCCACAGCCATGAAGCTGCCCTCGCACTTTTATGCGATCGTCGATCCGATCGCTGGCCACGACCCCGTCGATCTCGCGGGCACGATGCTGGAAGCCGGCGCGCGCATCCTGCAACTGCGGCTGAAGAATGTTACCACTCGCGATTTCCTCGCGGCCGCGCGCGCGATTTCGCAGCTATGCCATCGGCGCGACGCACTCTTCATTGTGAACGATCGCATCGACATCACAATGCTGTCGGACGCCGACGGCGTGCATCTGGGGCAGAACGATCTTCCCTTTGAAGCGGGCCGCGAGTTGCTGGGCCCGGACAAGATCATCGGCGTATCGACCTCGGGCGTCGAAATGGCGCACGCGGCGGAAGCTGGCGGAGCGGACTACATCGGTTTCGGCCCGATGTATCCGGGCGGTTTGAAGAATACGGCGAAAGGGCAGGGCCTCGCGCGACTTGCGCAGGTGCGGGCGGCAGTAAAGCTTCCGATTGTTGCGATTGGCGGCATCACCGAGGCCACCGTGCCCGAGGTCCTCGCGGCGGGCGCCGACGCCGCCGCGATCATCACGGATGTGGTGAAAGCCCCCGACATTACGGCAAAGATCAAAGCGATCCTGGCGATCAAATCTCATTGACTGTTGAGGTTCGAGCTACCTCATCATCATTTGACATCAGATGGTTGATGCGTGATGATCCTCACTATGCGAACCACGCTCGATATCGACGAAGACGTTTTGGAGAGCATCAAGGAGCTCGCCGCGCGTCGCTCCACCACTGCCGGGCGGATCATTTCAGACTTGGCTCGCAGCGCTTTGACCGCGCCGAAACGCTCAGGAAAGACCCGCAACGGGGTGGCCCTTCTGCCGAGAAGGAAAGGAGCGCGACTGGTTACCACAGAGGTGGTGAATCGCCTCCGAGATGAAGATTAGGCGGTGATCGCTTTACTTGACGCGAATGTTCTGATCGCGTTGTTCGATCCCTCGCACGTTCATCATGAAGCGGCGCACAATTGGCTCGCTTCAAATCGCCGACACAAGTGGGCGACCTGCGCTTTGACCGAAAACGCGCTTGTGCGGATCTTGTCCAATCCATCGTACCCTGGTGGCTCCACTACTATCTCGGACGCAGCCTTGCGCTTGCGAGCGTTTTGCTCAAGTCAAGAACACGTCTTCTGGATGGATTCGTTAAGCTTGTGCGAATCTGAGCGTTTCCATTGGCATCGAGTACATGGCCATCGGCAGATTACCGATGTCTACCTGCTCGCTTTGTCGGTAACCAATCAGGGCAAGCTTGCTACCTTCGACTCTGGTATCTCGCTGAGGGCAGTTGCCGGCGCGACACCAGACAATCTCGAGCTACTCGCGGTCTGACAACAAAGTTCTCTTAGGCGGCAGCGGTGGCGGTGATGCGCGCGCGTGAACGTTCCTGCTCGGCCTCATACGGCAGGCATGCGTAGGTCGCGACCGCGCCGAGGATGCTCAGCACGAAACAAATCTGGAACGCGCTCGAGTAGCTCCCGGTCCCATCGAAGATTTTGCCGAGCATCACCGGCCCGATGAACGCGCCCATCGTATTGAAGATGCCCGCGACGCCGGCGATCGCGCCGAAGCGCTTCAGCCCGAGGCATTCGGCTGTCAGCAGCGGAATCAGCACCAGCGGTGCTCCCAGCGTCACCCCGAACATCGCGACGAACGGATAAAGCAGCAGCGGATTGTGCGCGCCGAAAATTAGGACCATCCCGATCGTCGCACCGATGAAGTTCACTACCAGCGCGATCCGCGGGCTTACGCGATCCGATGCGAAGCCCATGATCAACTTGCCCGCGGTGGCGAATAGAAACACGATGCTCATCATGCCGGCCGCGAACTCGGCCTTGTACGAGAGGCCGATCATGTACGGGATAAAATGCAAGCCGACGCCGGCGGCCATCGTGGCATACAGGAACTGCGCGAAGCAGAGCATCCAGAAGGAGCGGGTGCGAAGCGCTTCGGAGAGCTCGAAGCCCGGGAGCGCGGCGGCTGCTTGCGAGACTGATACTTTGGGCTCACCCGGCGCGTCGTCGGGGCGCGTGCGGATGACGAGGAGCACCAGCGGAATGACGACCACGAACATCGGGACCGCGAGGAACAGGTAACCGCTACGCCATGACCCGCCCCATACGATGGCGTGGCTGGCGACCACGGTCATCACCGCGCCGCCGAAGGAAGTACCGGCGAATGTCATGCCCATTGCAAGGCCGCGCCGCGCACCGAACCAGTTCGCGATTATCAAGGCGGCGGGCAGCAGCGTCGCGCCACTGAGGCCGAGTCCCAT
>JBGPMZ010000563.1:0-2659 GCA_041487255.1 Binataceae bacterium (SeqCode)
ATGAATCCGTGCCCGTGCATGTAGCAATTGAACCTGCGAACCGGTAGGTCACAACGATTGATGCGTATCGTTTCCCGTCTTCTTCCTGAGTGCCGATGTGGATTCCGCCGACTAGCGCCTCGATCAGCGGTCGTTTGATTTCCCAGCAGAGCCCCTCGTCGAGCCGGACACACAACTTCTCCAGCAGCGCTTGCGTGGACTGAATCTGGGCGGCGACATCCGCCACTCCTCGGAGTCCCGTTGAAAGCTCCTCGATTTGGGCCCGCAGTCCAGCTTCCTCGCGGTCAATCTGATCCATCTGGCGCTCGAGATCAGCCTCAGTGATGCGGTCCTTCCGAAACAGCCCCAGGATCCGGTCGCGTTCGAGTGTCTTCGCTGCCAGGGCACTCTCAAGTCGGCCGAGGCGCTCCTGCTGGCGCCTGCTGTCACTCCGGTCGGCTGCGAGCCGCTCCTGCAACTGCTTGATCACTGTGCTCGGATTGCGCAGGAAGTTCTCCACGTCGGTCCAAACCGCCTGCTCCACAAAACTGCCGTTAACGTCCTTGGAGGGACACCGTTGTCCGGCTGTGCCGTAAAGCCCACGAGCACCATGCTTGCCATTGCATCGATAGTAGAACTCCTGTTTGCCGTTGGGACGGCGGTTGACAAATCCAATGTAGGTCAATCCGCAAAGCCCACATTTCATCAGCCCACGGAGCAGGTACTGGTGAAGCGAGTGCCGCTTGCTGAAAAGGACGTTAGACTTCAGCGTCTTCTGCGCCTTCTCCCAGACGTCATTGCCCACCAAGGCCGGCACGGCGCGAGCGATCAACTGCCGGTTGGGATTGCGGCTACGTTTCCCATATTGATGCTCGCCCTTGTAGGTAGTGCTGACCAGCAGGTTGCGTACGCGCGCCGGGCGCCAGAGACCAGACGTCCGGACCTTGCGCTTGCCGCGGAACACCATCCGCTCGTCTCGGGTGTAAGCGCAAGGGACTTGGATTCGGTTCAAGTAATCCGCGATGGCGAAACAGGACTTCTTCTCGACGGCGGCCATACGGAAAATTGTCCGGATGACCTCGGCTTCGGAGAGGTCTAAGCCTGGGAGCGGCTCCTCGGAAATGACCAACCGTGCCCGCCCTTTCTCGCCCTCCTTGCGATAACCATACGGGACGATGCCGCCCAGCCATGCGCCGGCCTGGGCCACGCGATTGGTGCCCGCGATCGAGCGCTCGCGGATAAGTTCACGCTCATGAGCCGCGAATGCAGAATGGATCGTTAGCATCAGCTTTCCGTCGGAAGTTTCCGCATCGCATGTTTGGGTAATGCTTACGACCCGGACACCGCACTTTGCTAATTCGGCGACCGTCTCCAGAATGATGATCGCATCTCGACCGATGCGATCGATTTTGTAGACCAGAAGTTGATCGAACATCTTTAGGCGAGCATCCTGAAGAACTTGGCGCGCTTCGGGTCGGTGATCAAAGGGAATGGTGCCCGTAACTCCATCGTCGGCATACATCTTGCCGATCGTGAGCCCGTGGACAGCGCAGAATCGCTCGACCTCGTCCCGCTGCGTAGCGATAGACTGCCGTTCCCGCTGCTCGTCGGTACTGACTCGCAAGTAGACGGCTACCGCCATGGCGACACCATTCATCCCTCGTGCTCCGTTGAAAAGCAAGTCGCTTTGGTGGGTTCGCCGGACCCCGAGTCATGAGTTTCCTGCCGGCCACTGGGCGGCTCGACCAGTAGCCGGTAGAGTATCTCCGCCACTCGGTCCAGAGCCTCGGGGTCGGGCTCGTACAGCCGCTGGATCGTCATGGTAGAGACCTGTGGGATCGGGTCGTCGAGGTTCGATTCGGATACAGCTAACTATTCGCTGGGCACTTCAAAACGATCCGGCGCGGGATACCGGCCCGCACCTCGAGATGATCAACAGTGCCGTTCTGAATGGCATCAAACTTGGAAAAGAGCCGAACCAGCTCGGCGGTCAGCTCGAAATCGTTCAGATCTCGTTCCGTTCGCAGATTCTCTTCAGCATCGAGCTTTACATCGATGAGGATCTCGGTCTCGGCGAGGAGGACGGGATCGCCGTCGCGCACCGCAAAATTGACGATTCTCCCGAAGCCGATTTGCTGACACTGGCGGACCAAGGCTTGACGCCGTGCCGATAGTTGTGACAACCGACGTTGGACCATTGGCTTTTTCCGGGGCACTGATTCTGGAAATGACTCTGATTCAAGATCACGCTATTCGAGAAATAGCGTCTTCTCGTTTCACGGTATTCCTCGAATACAGATTCTTATACTTAGTACAAAGAGCGTTGGCGGGCTATTCTCTCTGAGACTGCCCATGTATCTGAGCTTTCTCCCTTTTTGCGCAGAGCCGTGCGTTGCGATTTCGCTTGCGCAACTCGATCTCCGCCGCTATCTCCTGCCGCATCTGGTGAGCTACAGTTTGCGCGAGCTCAAATAACGCATTCGAATTCGGAGTTACCAAGTACGTCGATGTTTGCCGATCCGGATATCGTGGTGCTGTGGCTGGTGGTAGCACCAGCAATCCGACCTCGCTCAGCTCCACCAGCCCCTTCCGGATGGCGTTGTGAGACTGGATACCGCTGTAGCGCGCTAGCTTCCGGTACGACGCCGTGGCTTGGCGCTTTTCGCCGAAGGCATCGACC
>JBGPMZ010000564.1:0-2652 GCA_041487255.1 Binataceae bacterium (SeqCode)
GCCACTCCGATGCTCGGGCGAGGGGCGCTCGTTGAGGAGCAGCCAGTACAGGCCGAGTTGCTTGACGCTATCAACGAACTGCGCAAAATCGACCGGCTTTCGGACGTAACTGTTGGCGCCTAAACCATAACCCTTCCCCAGGTCCTGCTCTTCCTTCGAGGAGGTCAGGATAACCACCGGGAGCAGGTGGGTACGTGCATCGGCGCGCAGGCGCTTTAACACCTCGAACCCATCCAGCTTAGGCAACTTCAGATCGAGCAGGATGAGCACGGGGAGGGTGCCGCTTCCACGGCGCACGTAAGCTCCAGTGCCGAAGAGGAAATCCAGCGCCTCGACGCCGTCACGCGCAATCACGACATCTTTTGAGATGTTGTTCTTGGTGAGCGCACGCAGGGTCAGCGCCTCGTCATCGGGATTATCTTCGACCAGGAGGATCAGCTTGCCTCTTTCCATTTTCCTTCCTTCTACAGCGTAAACGAAAAGGTTGCCCCTTGGCCCTCGACTCCCTCGGCCCAGATCCGTCCGCCGTGGCGATGGATGATTCGTTGCACGATCGCGAGTCCGACCCCGGTCCCGGGAAACTCGGTCGCAGGGTGAAGACGCTGGAAGGCGCCGAATAGCTTGCCGGCATGAGTCATGTCGAAGCCGGCGCCGTCGTCGCGGATGGAATAGACGGTCGTTCCATGCTGCTGCTCGGCGCGCAGCTCGATCCGCGCGCATGATTTCTTGCTGGTGAACTTCCAGGCGTTCCCCAGCAGGTTGTCGAGGACCGCCTGCAGTAGGCGCGGGTCGCCACAGCCGATGACATCTTCGTGGACCACGAACTCGACCACGCGCTGGGGGTCGCCCTTCTGCAGGATTGCCATGATGACCTTCGCCATCGCGCCCAGGTCCACCGCCTCATTGCGCATCTCGCCGCGGGTGACTCGCGCCAGGTTAAGCAGGTCGTCGATCAACTGAGCCATGCGCTGGGTCGCCGCCCGAATGCGCTCGAGGAACCCGTTGGCGGTAGCATCAAGTCGATCGGCGTAATCCTCCATCAGCGCGAGGCTAAAACCATCGATGCTCCGCAAGGGCGCGCGCAGATCGTGCGAGACCGAATAAGAGAAAGCTTCGAGCTCCTTGTTGGCGGCTTCGAGCTGAGCAGCATGGCGGCGCTCGGACTCGTTCAGTTCGCGCAGATTCCGCTCTGCGCGTTTGCGTTCTGTGGCATCGCGGATCGCGGCGGCGACCAAACGTCCGTTCTTGGTTTCGATTGGGCTCAGGCTGATCTCGATGGGAAACTCAGAACCGTCACGGCGCAGGCCATAGCGTTCCGCGCCCGAGCCCATCGCGCTGACCTTGGGGGCGGCGAAATAGCCGATCAGGTGCTGCGGATGCTGGTCGCGAAATCGTGGCGGGATCAGCTTTTCGACCGGCTCGCCGAGTAGCTCGGCGCGCACATATCCGAACATTTTCTCGCACTGCGAGTTAACCAGGGTGATGCGCCCATCTCGATCCACGATAACCGTCGCATCGGGTGCTGATTCCAACAGCTCGCGAAACTCCGCGCTCGACGCCAGCGCGGCGTCGCGAGCGGCTTCCAATTCGAGATTGATCTTTTCGAGTTCGGCCGGGGTGCGCATTGCCAGTGCCATCGGAGTCATTGCGATGAGAACTATCGCGGTGATTACCGAAAGCAGTGCGGCGAGCGCCTTGAGACTCCCCGACAACCAGTAGTCAGGATTCCATAGCGTCCACACGTCCAGCAGATGCGTGGTTCCGCATACCACGATGAACGCGGCGAACAGCCCATAGATCAACCTGAACTGTAAGTTGCGGCCGCGGCGCACCAAGTGCAAAAGCTGAAAGGAAATCGCGTAGTAGGCGAGCCCGATGAATCCATCGGAAAGTCCATGCAGCCAGAGCAGCGACGGCTTCCACAGGAAGCAATGCCCATGCGGTAGGAATCCGGTGGAGAACAACAATTGCAAATGATGATCTGCCGGCATCGCCCCTCCGAGGTGAACTAATATTCTTTTCGGAGTTCGGCGCTCGAATCGAGGTGTCTGACGGCTTGGACAAAAGTTGGCAGCCTATGCGCGTCGCGCGTTAAGCATTCCTCGATGCACCTTAAAGAAACCGTCAAAGCGCCGTTTGCGTAGTGGTTGCGCAAGAGTGACGACGAGGCGCGCCTCAGCGATTAAATCACTTCCGTGGCCAACCATCCCGCCGCTAGTCTGATGCCAGACTTTCCGGCTCCAGGGGGGGTCCACATGATACGGGGACGATCGTCGTTGTTGTCCTACGAGGTCTTCTTCCGGCCTATCAACCGCGATTCCAGCGGCGACAGCGACACCGGCATCGCGATAGCGACTGACGACAACGGCGACGGCAAGGGTTCCAGCTCATCGTTCGCGCCGTCCGGCTCGATTGTCGCGGGTAACTTCGTCGTCGAAAGCGGAGGCTTCGATCAATTCGTGACCGGCTTTTCGGTCAAGTGACGATCGCCGAAATCATAGGACGGGGCTGTCGATTGATTCGATAGCCCGTACTTCATCCTGGTAGCACAGACTTCAGTCTGTGTCCGAAAGATATTCAAAGAGCAGACCACAGGCCGAAGCCTGTGCTACGGCAGAACTTATCGGGTAAGCTGATGGTGCCGTGGCGCGC
>JBGPMZ010000565.1:0-2648 GCA_041487255.1 Binataceae bacterium (SeqCode)
CCTACGCCTACCTTGCGAAGGATCCCGCCTACGAGCTTGAGCGCGAACTGGATCTGCGCCTGAAGTGGCTGCCGTACACGCTCCAGATCCCCGATTTTCTCGGCACCGTCGAGGAGCGCAATCCTCACCAATGGCGGCGCGTGCGCTACAGCTATATGGATGCGCGACGGCTGGCGAATCTGCGCGGCCTGACGGTGCGCGGCCCGCAGAAAATCTTCGATTCGTCGATCGCCGCCATCGGCATGCTGTTCGCGCAACGTCACGACGTATTCCGAAAATACAACGACCTCGTTTTCGAACGCTTCTGGAAGCGCGAACTGGACATCGAAAATCTCGAAGTGATCGCCGCTGCATTGCGAGAGTGCGGCGCCGACGCGGCTGGCTTCGGAGATTTCCTCGCGGGCGAAGGCCGCGCCGAGCACGATCGGATTGCGAAGGAGGCCGAAGCTATCGGCGTGTTTGGGGTGCCGATGTTCGTCCTCGATGGCGAACTATTCTGGGGCGGCGATCGGATGTGGCTTTTGCGCGACCGCCTCGCCGGAAAGTAGTTGCGAACATTCTAGGCGACCGGAAAATCGGACGCGTCGTCTATCAAGCTTGCGAAGTTCG
The DNA here is from genome assembly GCA_041487255.1 of Binataceae bacterium (SeqCode). Classification (GTDB taxonomy): domain Bacteria; phylum Desulfobacterota; class Binatia; order Binatales; family Binataceae; genus DATGKG01. The sequence goes on from JBGPMZ010000565.1 coordinate 610, forward strand.
ACGCTGCGAGGCGGAAGATTTGCCATGGTTCGGCGTGCCGGAAGCCGAGGCGATTGTAAAACCCGCGCGCCGGATTCCAATCCAGCACCGCGAGATCGATGCGCGCGCATCCACGCGACCTGGCGATCTTCGCGACCGCCGCGATGAGCATCCGCCCGATGCCTGACCCGCGTGCCGACTCCTCGACGAAAATATCCTCGATATAGAGTCCCGGCTTTCCTTCCCAGGTCGAGTAGTTCGGAAAGAACAGCGCAAACCCAACCGGCTTGCGATCGAGTTCCGCGATTAGAACTTCGAAGCGACGGGCAACGCCAAACGCGTCACGGCGCACGTCAGCTTCGGTGATCCTGACCTGCTCGACCGGCTCCTTCTCGAAGATTGCGAGCGCGCGAATGAAGTAGACGATCAGCGCCGCGTCGTTTTCAGTTGCCCATCGGATTCGAGTCTCTGCCATCGAGGTTTCCTCGTCTGCGTCTCGCTACAGCAGATGATCGATCGCGCGGCGTATCAAGAGGCGGCAGAGGCGGCGGTTTCCTCGGGAGAAATCGTTTCGAGTTCCAATCCCGCAGTCTCCGGAAAAAACAGCAGCATGATGACCGGCACCGCGAGCCAGACCAGCGTGAGATACCGAATCGAGACCCAATGCGACCCGGTCGATCGATACAGCATGCCCTCGAGGAAGAAACCCAGCGCCCCGCCGGTGGTGCCGGTGACCGACAGGACGCTGCCTGCGGTGGAGCGGTACGAGGTCGGAAAGAGCTCCGCACTATAGGCTGTCGAGATCGTAGTCGAGGCCACATCGAAAAACAGTTGGAAGATCCAGATCGGAATCACCGCGCTGAAAGTAGTGTGGATCAGCGGCAGCGTGAACCTCGTCGAGCTGTACGAGGAATAGAGCCACAGCGCGAGCATCGGCGCCATCATGTAGAAAAATGCGCCCATCCGGCGCCGTCCGAAGCGGTCACTGAGGCGCCCCGATACGATGTTACCCATGATCCCCAGCGCACCGCCCATGAAGTACAAACTCGAAACATTTGCGGGAGACCAGCCGTGGGCTTCCTGCAGATATTTGGAAAAGAAAAACCCTTGTGGGTTGCCGCCGAGGTTGCCGAGAAACGCGACCGATAGCAGCATTATCAGGCGGCCCGGATACGCGTTGAACAGCGCCTTCAGCGGCACCAGGATGTTACGCGGGCCGGTGCGATCGATCTGCTCGCGCTCGAAGCGCCTGCTTTCCGGGAGCACCTGACGCAGCGGAATAATCAGCACCAGCGGAATCAGCGCCAACGCATAAAGCCCGCGCCATCCGTACGGCATGAGGTTGATGCCCGCGAATGCGAGCGCCGCGATTCCGAAGCCGATCGAGGTGAGCGCCGCGAGCAGCCCGATGGCCCATCCGCGCACGCCCGCGTCGACCTCCTCGGACAATATGACCAGCGCGACGGTTGCTTCCGCACCCGCGAATACACGCGCGAGCATTTCGCATGCGACGAAGAAGTGCGCATTGGGCGCGATAGCCGCGAGTCCGGTGAAAATCGTGTAGGCCACGACGGTGTACAGCAGCAGCCGTCGGCGTCCGAACACGTCGGCGAGCGGAGTCACCAGCAGCGAGCCGACATAGCCGAGGCGGATCAGCGTCAGCATGTTGCCGAGCGCGCGCTCGGAGATCTGCAGGCCCTTTTGGATCTGCTTGAGCGCGAGGGTCAGCAGCGCGCGGTCGTATTGATCGAAGAATCCCGCCGTGGTCGCGATGAAGAACACGCGGCGCTGGCGTCGGGTGAATGGCGGCGTCGAACCAAACGGCGGAAGGGGAATGCTCCAGCGCTCTTCCTCGGCCGGAGTCCCCGGAGAGCTCTGATCCGCCGCATCGACCTTCAGCAATGGTTCGCTCACAAGGCCGCCCTGCTCGGCATGACTGCGTAACCAAGTCCCATGGTTGGAGACCTAATCAATCGCCATCGGCAAGGCGGCGAGTCCGCGCAGAAAGTACGAACCTTTGTATGTCGGCGTAGCGCCGGGATCGCGCAGGCGTAGTTTCG
>JBGPMZ010000566.1:0-2648 GCA_041487255.1 Binataceae bacterium (SeqCode)
AGGGCCGCCGGAGCAATCCGCCGGCCCTTTTCATTAAGCATGCTTATCCGCCGCGATTTCTTGATAAGTTGTGCGAATTGCGCGAAAAGAAAGGATTCATCGAGAGGAGAATCGCTGCGCCGGGAGTCTATGGAGGATGCTTTTCTGCCTCCGCGTGAAGGCGCACCATTAAGCTAGATGGCTGAGCCGCGTTACGTAATCATTCACGGGCATTTCTATCAACCTCCGCGCGAGAGTCCCTGGACCGGGCTCATCGCTGCCGAGGCCAGCGCCGCGCCGTTCCCGAACTGGAACGAGCGCATCCTGAGCGAATGCTATACCGCCAACGCGCATGCCCACACGATGGAGGGGACCGTCGTCCACGTCCGCAACAACTACGAATCGTTGAACTTCGATTTCGGCCCGACCCTGGCCGCATGGCTGGAGCGCCATGGCAAGGCCGCCTATCGCGCGATGCGCCGTGGCGATGATCTCAGCGCTGCCGCTCATGCGGGCCATGGCAACGCGATTGCGCAATCCTACAACCATTCGATACTGCCGTTGCTCGCGCCGCGCGATCGCGAGTTGCAGATAGCTTGGGGAATCGAGGATTTCGTTTATCGTTTCGGGCATCGTCCCGACGGCATCTGGCTGCCCGAATGCGCGGGCGACGATGGCACGCTTCTGTCGCTCGCGGCAGCCGGCTTGAAGTTCACCGTCCTCGCCGGCGATCAGGGCAGCTTCGGTGGCGAGGCCGCCGACAGTCGCAGCGCTGGTCCCTTCATATGGCAGCGCGATAGCCTGAGCCTGGCGGTCTTTCGGTTCGATCGCGCGCTCTCCGCCGAAATCTCATTTGGCAGTGCGATGGACGACGGCAAGGCTTTCGCCGATAACCTCGCCACTGTTGCGCTCGAGCATGAGCCCGGCAGCGCGATTCTGCTCGCGACGGACGGAGAGACCTTCGGGCATCATAAGAAGAGCGGCGCGGCCGAACTCGCGCGCGCGATCATGACGATCCAGCGCCGCGACGATATCGTCATCACCAATCTCAGCGATTACCTCGCGACGCATCCTGGCGCGGGAAGTTTCGTCATCGATCAGCCGAGCGCCTGGAGCTGCGCGCACGGTGTAGAGCGATGGCGCTCGAATTGCGGATGCCGCATCGATTCGAACACCAGCCAGGAATGGCGCACGCCGCTCTTCGATGCGATGCATTTCGTGAACGATCACGCGAATGCGATGTACGATCGCTTTGCGCCGCCGCTGTCTCCTGATCATGCGACGCTGCTGCGCGAATCGATGCGTGTACTCAACGATCCGACGCTGGCGCTGAAAGAGGAATTTTTCACGCGCCACAAAGTTGCCGATGAGCACAGCCGCGACCGCCTGATGCTGCTCTTCGAGATGGTGCGCGCGGCGCAGGCCTCGCTGACGAGCTGCGCATGGTTCTTCGACGATTTTGGCGGGCTGGAGGGGCGCATCGTGCTGCGATGGGCGGCGCGTGCGGTCGAGTTGGCGGCAGAGTTCGCCGCGGGCATCGAGCCCGAGCTGCTGGAGCGACTGCGCCTTATCAGATCGAATCGCCGCGAGACGGGAGACGCCGCGACGCTGTATTTGAGTCTCAAGACGCGTGAAGCGCGAGGAAGGATTTAGCCATGGCTTCTTCTCAGGGTCACGACATCGAATCCGTACTTAGCGAGGCGAGAAAATTTCCGCCGTCGGCCGAATTTTCCAAACGCGCATCGATCAAGAGCCTCGACGAGTATGAGGCGCTATGCCGGCGTGCCGAAGAAGACCCGGAAAAGTTCTGGGGCGAGCGCGGCAACGAACTCTCGTGGTTCAAGCCGTACGACAAGGTTCTCGAATGGAATCCGCCATTCGCGAAGTGGTTCGTCGGCGGCAAGATTAACGCGGCGTACAATTGCCTCGATCGTCATCTGACCGGGCCGCGGCGCAACAAAGTCGCATTCATCTGGGAGGGCGAGCCGGGCGATTCGCGCATCCTCACCTATCAGATGCTGGCCGACGAGGTTGGGCGCTGCGCCAACGCCCTAAAGCAGTTGGGATTGAAGGCCGGAGATCGCGTCGTCATCTACATGCCCCTGATTCCGGAGGCCGCGATCGCGATGCTGGCCTGTGCGCGCATCGGCGTGATTCATTCGGTCGTGTTCGGAGGCTTCTCGGCCGAGGCGCTCGCCGATCGCATCAACGACGCTGAGGCCAAATTGGTTATTACTGCCGATGCGGGATGGCGCCGTGGCGCGCAGGTTGAGCTCAAGGCCAACGTCGATGAGGCGCTCAAACGAGCTTCCTCGGTCGAGAAATGTCTGGTGGTTCGCCGCACGGGCGCAAAAGTCGAGTTCAAGAAAGGGCGTGATATCTGGTGGGATGAACTGGTGTCATCCCAGAACCCGAATTGTCCCGCCGAGCCTCTCGACTCCGAGCACCCGCTGTTCACGCTGTATACCTCGGGCACCACCGGCAAGCCCAAGGGCGTGCTGCATACGACTGCGGGATATCTCACGCACGTTCTGCAGACGATGAAGTGGGTGTTCGATCTTAGAGATGACGATGTCTACTGGTGCACAGCCGATATCGGATGGGTTACAGGCCATAGCTACACCGTCTACGGACCGCTGGCCGCCGGCGCGACGGTGCTGATGTACGAG
>JBGPMZ010000567.1:0-2641 GCA_041487255.1 Binataceae bacterium (SeqCode)
CTACAACTACTACATCGCCAACACGCCGATTACCTTCGACCTCGAGGCGTTCACGGTCGAGGCACGCACGCCGTGGTTCGAGGAACATTCGGATCGCGGACGCCATCGGCTGATGGTCGCGGTCGAGGACGGTAAGGTGATCGGCTACGCGAGCACCGGGCGTTTTCGGGTCAAGCGCGCGTACGATACGACGGTTGAGTCCAGCATCTACTGTGCGCCGGAGGCCACTGGTCGTGGCATCGGGTCGAAGCTTTACGCCGCGCTGTTCGAGGCGCTCGCCAACCAAGACATCAATCGCATAGTGGCGGGAGTGACGATTCCGAATGATGCGTCGATAGCGCTGCACCAGCGTTTCGGATTTCGGGCGATGGGAACCTTTACCGAGATCGGACGCAAGTTCGGACGCTATTGGGACGTGACGTGGTTCGAGCGCCCGCTGAAAATTGTAGTTTGAGCAAAACGCGGAGCAATCGCATTTTCCCTCGCGCCTCGAAATCAATTGCAATACTCTGTCTGCTGTCGATCGGAATCGTAGCCGGCTGTCGCACAGACGCCGCGAGAAAGGATGTTCCCATGCTTGACCAGGAAGGCGCGCCCGCCACTGACACGGCTGGTGATTTTCGGCTACCGAAAAACGTATCTCCCAGGCGCTACGAGCTCCGCCTGATTCCGGACCTCACGCAGTTTACTTTCGCGGGCGAGGAGAGCGTCGCGATAGTCGTGAACTCAGCGACTTCCGAGATCGTGCTCAATGCGCTGGAGTTGGAAATCGATCGCGTCAGTGTCGAGCGCGGAAAAATCTCGATCAATGGAAAAGCGGAACTCGATCCGAAGAAGGAACGCGCCATCCTGCGCTTCGATCGAGCACTCGATTCCGGCGAGTGGACGCTGAGAATTGCGTTTCACGGCATCCTCAACGACAAGCTGCACGGCTTTTATCGGAGCCAATACCAGGACGCCGCGGGCAAGACGCACACCGTTGCGACCACGCAATTCGAATCGACCGACTCGCGCCGCGCGTTCCCATGCTGGGACGAACCCGAGCTGAAGGCGAGCTACAAGGTCACCCTGGTGGTCGATCGGAACCTCGCCGCGATTTCAAATGCCCGCGCGGAAAGCGAGCAGCCCAGCGCCATCCAGGGCAAGAAGGAAGTCGTGTTCGCCGAAACGATGGTGATGTCGACCTACCTGGTCGCTTTCATCATAGGAGAGTTCGACGCCACCGCGCCGGTCGACGCCGGAACTCCATTGCGGGTCGTGCACGTGCCGGGCAAAAGCAACCTCAGCAACTTCGCGAAGGAGATCGGCTCCTACTCGCTGAAATATTTCGCCAACTACTACGGCCTCCCGTATCCGGGCGACAAGGTCGATCTGATCGCGATTCCCGATTTCGCTTCGGGCGCGATGGAAAACCTCGGCGCGATCACATTCCGCGAAACCGCGCTACTGGTTGACGAGAAATCCGCCTCGCGCGCCGAGCTCGAGCGCGTCGCCGATGTAGTGTCGCATGAGAACGCGCACATGTGGTTCGGCGATCTCGTCACCATGAAGTGGTGGAACGGCATCTGGCTCAACGAAGCCTTCGCCACCTTCATGGAGATGCTCGCGGTCAACGCGTGGAAGCCGCACTGGCGCCGATGGGAAAGCTTCTCGGTCGCGCGCGCGGCTGCGATGGGGATCGATGGGCTCAAGAGCACCCGCCCGATCGAGTTCACGGTGAACAGCCCAGAAGAGGCGCGCGCGATGTTCGACGTGCTCACCTACGAGAAGGGTGCGTCGGTGTTGCGGATGCTCGAGCAGTACATGGGCGATGAGGAATTTCGCAAAGGCATTGCCGGCTACCTAAAAAAGCACCAGTACGCCAACGCCGAGACCACCGATCTGTGGGACGCGCTCGAGGAATCCTCGCAGCAGCCGGTCCGCAAGATGATGGATTCGTGGATTTTCCAGCCGGGCTTCCCGGTCATCCGCGCCGAGACGGGCGCCGATGGCAAGAGTCTCAAGGTCAGTCAGCGCCGTTTCTTCCTGCTCCCGGACGGCACCGCGAACGAGCAGCTTTGGCATGTGCCGCTGATGATTCGTGCGAAGACCGATCGCGGCATCATCAACAAGAAGATCGTGCTTTCCGACCGCGAGTCGATAGTGCCGGTCGAGGGAACCCTCGAATGGGCGCTGCTCAACGAGGGCGGTCACGGATTCTATCGCGTCAACTACAGTCAGCCACTGCTCTCATCGATCACGCATAACCTTTCGGCGCTGCAACCAATCGAGCGTTTCGGCCTGGTGAGCGATACGTGGGCGGCGACCGTCGCAGGTCTCTCGCCACTCTCCGAATTTCTCAAGATGGCGCGGCTGTTCACCAACGAGACTGACCTCAACGCGTGGCGCGCGTTGATTGGAGCGTTCAGCTATCTCGACATGATCGTCGATGACAACGATCGCCCCGCGCTGGCGGCCGAGGTGCGCAAAATCGTCGGCCCTGCATTCGTGCGCCTGGGATGGGAGCCGAAGCCCGGTGATGACGAACTGACGCGCCAGCTGCGCGGCGTGCTGGTCGCCGTTCTCGGAACCATCGGCGAGGACGCGGAAGTCCGCGCCAAGGCGAAAAAGCTCTACGCGCTATGGGATGACGACCCATCGA
>JBGPMZ010000568.1:0-2633 GCA_041487255.1 Binataceae bacterium (SeqCode)
CGCAATCACCGGCACTTTCAGTTCTTTCGCGAGCGCCTTGAGCGAGCGCGAGATTTCCGCGATTTCCTTTTCGCGCGATTCGCCCGGCCGCGCCGAACGCATCAGTTGCAGATAGTCCACCAGTACGAGGCCGAGGTTGTTGCTGTGATCGCGCGCGAGCCTGCGGCACTTAGCCTTGAGCGTGATGGCGGTCGTGTCGGAGGAATCGTCGATGAAAATATTCGCCTCGGAAAGTCGCGCGGCGGCTTGCGCCAGCTTGGGAAAGTCGCGCTCGCTCAGGTACCCCGCGCGCGCCTTCGCGCTATCGACCCGCGCCTCCGAGCAGAGCATGCGCAGGACGAGTTGCTCCTTGGACATTTCGATCGAGAAGAACGCCACGCCGCGCTTGGGCTCGGCATCCATCGCGGCGTAGGCCGCGATGTTCAACGCAAGTGCGGTTTTTCCCATGCTGGGCCGCGCCGCGATGACGACCAGATCCGATGGCTGAAGGCCCGCTGTGAGGGTGTCGAGATCCTTGAACCCGGTCGGAACCCCGGTGACGAGTTCGCGATTCTCATAGAGCCGTTCCAGGATCCGCAGAGATTCGCGGGTCAGCTCCGGCATCGTATGGAACGACGGCTTGATGCGGCGCTCGGAAATTTCGAAGATGCGATGCTCCGCGGTGTCGAGGAACTCGTCAACGTTGGCATTCGCCTCGTACGCACTCGAAGCGATATCTGTCGCGATCGTCACGAGACTGCGCAGCACGGCCTTCTCGCGGACGATCCGCGCATAGTGCGCGACGTTGGCGGCAGTCGGCACCGCGTCGGCCAACTCGCCGATGTAAGCGGGACCTCCGATCTGTTCCAGGACGCCCTTGCTGCGCAGCGCGTCGGTCAAGGTGATGGCGTCGACGGGCTGGTTGTGGTCGGAGAGCTCCATCATCGCGCGGAAAATCTCGCGATGAGTTTCGCGATAGAAATCCTCCGAGGTGAGGATCTCGAGCGCCTGGTTGATCGCCTCGTTCTCAAGCAGAACCGCGCCGAGAACCGACTGCTCGGCTTCGATATTCTGCGGGGGAACTCGTCTCAGGACGTCATCGGTCTGCGCTGCCACCACATCCTCCAACTCCACAACTTACGCGCCGGAGTATTCCACTTCGGCAGTCATTCTACCAGACAAATCGGCGACAGTTGTGCCCACGCTGGAACGCATACGGAGAAGCCGATTTGGACAGTTTTCCCCAACCTATCCACAGGTGCAAATCAGCGCGCGTGGGTCGAATATCCCTTGAAACATAAAGGGTTTTGGGGTTCCGTATTTAATTATCCACAACCCGGAGGCGATCCTGTTACTAACTTTTCGCCTACCGGCGGCGACCGCCGATGGGCCTGGAAGCGAGCATCGGGCCGAACAGCATGCCGACCAGAAAACCTCCCACGTGCGCCCACCATGCGACGCCTCCGGCGATTTCGGGATTTTGCGCGAGGCCCGCGTAGAGCTGCGCGACGAACCAGATGAGCAAATACACGATGGCGGGAATCTCTACAACGTACATGAGTACGAAAATCGGCAGGATGGTGGTGATCCTCGCGCGCGGATACAGCACGAAGTAGGCGCCAAGGACGCCGGCGATCGCACCGCTCGCGCCGATTACCGGCACCGTCGAATGCGGCGTGAAGGCGGCCATCGCCAGCGCCGATGCGATTCCGCACACCAGATAGAAGGCGAGGAATCGAAGATGCCCCATCGCCTCCTCGACCGCCGCACCGAAGATGAAAAGGTAGAGCAGGTTGCCCGCGAGGTGCAGGACGCCGCCGTGAAGGAACATCGAGGTCACGATGGTTTCCAGCGCAGGCGGAGCGATGGCGGAACTGGACGGGAGCCTCACGCCGTCGAGCGCGGAGGTGAGATGCGCCGGGATCATCGCGTACCGGTAGATGAAGCTTCCGATGCCGCGGCCGAGTGACGCCTCGTAAACGAAGACCGCGACATTCGCCGCGATCAGCACCACGTTGATGAGAGTGAGGCGGCGGCTGGCCTGGTTATCGCGAAAGGGAATCATTCAGCTTGCGAGGTCGAACTCGCCGCGCGGCGATCGCGTCGCGAGGAAGATAGTTCACTATGTTAGCGGCGCGCAGGTACTTCGTGCGAGAGTAGTGATAACGCGATGTTTGCGCACTTGAGCACGCGCCGCTTTCATGCGAGAAGTCGCGTGTTCGACATTCGGCGCGAGCATCGCTTGCAGGAGGTGGATCCGAATGGAAGTTATCTCTCAACAAGTAAACGTTCGCACCGGGAGCGAGAGCATGCCGGCCCATCTGGCGCGGCCCGCGACCGGCGGACCCTACCCGGCGCTGGTGGTCGTGATGGAAGCGTTCGGGCTCAACACCCACATCAAGAGCATCACCGATCGGTTCGCGGAAGAAGGCTTCGTCGCGATCGCGCCGAACCTCTACTTTCGGCAGGACAACAATGTCGTCGGCTACAACGACCTGCCCGGCGCGTTTCGTCTGATGGGCGCGCTAAAGGACGATCAGGTGGTGGCCGACATGGGCGCCGCGATCGATCATCTAGCGGGCCTTAAGGAAGCGAAGCCGAATTTCGGCACCACCGGATTCTGCATGGGCGGGCGCGTCGCGTTCCTGACCGCA
>JBGPMZ010000569.1:0-2633 GCA_041487255.1 Binataceae bacterium (SeqCode)
CAGCCTCGCCAAGTAATCAAACGCTGGGAGGAGCCACCTGATCGATCACGTTGGAAAGTTCCGGAATTCGATAGCGCTCGCCCGAGTACGCCTTGTACATCAGGAAGAGCCAGAAGATCGCGAGAGCCATATTCACCAGGAATTCGACACCTTTCAAAAGTCCTGCAAGGCCGGACGACACCTCACCTACAATTCCGATGAATACGGCAAAGACGATCCAAACTGCGATCACAGCCACCGAGAATCCGATCGATTGGCGCGCGTGAAAGCGCACGAACTGGTCCTGATTGTAGGGCTCCAGATACAGAAAGATAATCCCGGTGACGAAGCCCAACAGATAGGTCAAAGCGGCAATCGGTTGCGATGGTCCCCGTACGGTGTCGCCGTTCATGATGCGCCTCCTCGACCCCAACAAGATTAGCTGAAAGTCCCGATATGTGTAGTCGAACGCCGCCGCGCGAGGCAATGCCGTAGGGACACTGCGCCCGCGGCTATGGCGGCTACTTCTTGTCGGCGGCGTCGGTCGCGACCTCGATGCGGCTGAGCGCGTCGTCGATCGAGCGCGCGGTGGCGATGGTATCGAGCTGAGCCCGGATACGGTTGGCGAGCTGCTTGCGGAAAACCGGCTTGGCGAGGAAATCGCTGACCCCGACGCGCATCCCCTCTGAACGCGATTCGATATCGTCGCGCGCGGTGACCATGATGATGGGAATCTCGGCGGTGGCGGGATTGTTCTTGAGCGCGCGCACGACTTGAAAGCCGTCCATCTCGGGCATCATCAGGTCGAGCAGGATCACATCAACCTGATGCTCGCCGACCAGTTTCAGGCATTGTGGTCCCGATAGCGCTTCCAGGGTCGCGAAACCCTCACGCTGGAGATAGCGCGCGAGAATGGTAACGGTGTCCGGGTCGTCGTCGACCACCATGATTTGTGCGACGCTGCCGGTCATGTGCGTGCTCATTGCGTCTCTTTAGATCTCCGGGCCGTTGCCGTTCCCGTTGCCGTTCGATGAGCTGGCTATGACGCCGCATCTGCGTAGCTTGGCCGCGAAGGTAGTCCGCTTCAGCCCCAGCAGCTTGGCCGCGGCCTGCTTGTTTCCGCCGGTCTGCTTGAGCGCCTCGTTGATGAGCTTGCCTTCCAGTTCGCGCACCACCGCATTGAGGTCGAGGCCGGCGTCAGTGAGCTTGTCAGGGATCTGCGACTCCACCGTCCGGTTGGCCGACACCAGGTTGGGCGGTAGAAGCGGGGTATCGATAACGTCCTCGGTGCAGACGATGAGCAGCCGCTCGATCATGTTCTCGAGCTCGCGAACGTTACCCGGCCAGTCGTACGACCACAGGTGCACCATCGCCTCGCGCGAGATCGTAGTCTTGCTGGGCATCCGCTCGCGCGCCTTCCGCAGAAAGTGTTCGATCAGAATTACGATATCGGAGCGCCGCTCGCGCAGCGGCGCCAGCATCATCGGAATCACCTGGATGCGATAGTAGAGGTCCTCGCGAAAGGCGCCCCGCTTCACCGCGATGGCGAGGTCGGTGTTACTCGCCGCAATCACCCGCACGTTGACCTGGAAACCTCGATCGGAGCCGACCGGGCGAACCACCCCATCTTCGAGCACGCGCAGCAACTTGGCTTGCAGCAGCGGCGGCATCTCGCCGATTTCATCGAGGAACAGCGTGCCGCCATTGGCCATCGCGAACAGCCCCTGACGATGTCCCGAGGCGCCGGTGAAAGCGCCGCGCTCGTGGCCGAACATTTCCGATTCGAGCAGATCGTGCGGAATCGCCGCGCAGTTCACGGGTACGAACGCGTGGCCGTGACGCTCCGAGAGGATATGAATGGCGCGCGCCACCACCTCTTTGCCGGTGCCGCTCTCGCCGCATACCAGGACCGTCGCCTCGGTCCTTGCGACCCGCTCGATCAACTGACGCAGCTTTACGATCGTCGGATGCTGCCCAATCAGGGCGGCCTCCAGATTATACGCAAAGTCTGCGTTGATGCCTTTAACTTCCGACGCCAACCGTGGCCAATTCATTGTCTGAATGCCCCCGACAGGTCTGACCGCCGGGGAATAATATCGCGAGTCCACAGAATGTTACAGAGAAAACGACATGGTGATACGAATTTTTATTCGTCCGCTGAATAAAGCCGCTCGCGTGTCTCTATCGCGCAAGGCAGCGCAAATGAATTCGCGCACGCGATGAATGGAGAGGCGTTGCCGCGCGTCGATAGACGCTACCCAACTGAAGGACGCGCCCGGAGACGCTAGGAGACCGGCTTCCGATAGATCGCCGCTTGCCCCGGTCCTTCCGCGACAGAAATCTCAATCACGTCGGCTTCGCCCGAGGCGCCGCGCGCCTTGAGTCCCGCCACCAGCTCGGCCCAGATGTAGCGCGCGAGTTCCTCGGCCGAGCTGTGGATAATCGGCAACATCGCCACGTCGCTGGCGGGAATGATGAATTCGTCGGATTCGTAGCGGATCCGCACCTGGCGCTCATTGGGCCGATCGATCTTGAGACAATCGCTGTGGGCGGGAACGATGGTGCGTTCGTCGATGCCATCGACAATCGACTTAACGATCTTCTTGATCAGCCCGAAGTCGATGACGTATCCGGTCGAGGCGAGTTTGCCTTCG
>JBGPMZ010000570.1:0-2629 GCA_041487255.1 Binataceae bacterium (SeqCode)
GCTCGGTGAATTCAGAAGTCTTGATGACCTGGAGGAAGTACAGGCGACCGGCGACTGCAGCCAACGCGGCCATCATCACCGCGGAGATGATGACGATACGAAGTTCCAGTTTTGGAACTGGCCGATTGTTTTTTTGGCGGCGCGAATACGCCACGAGAGCCCTAAACCTCTTGAGAATCAAAGACTATCGGGAGGAGGCCGCCGGCGCAATTATTACGTTCGTAGACGTACCGAACGCATCTCTGGCAATTGGTTTCTGCTCGCCCCGAGAGGTTACGCTGAAAGGCGCGTCGGAACGTCGTCGTAAGTCCGACCAATGAGATGGCGGCCGGCTTTGCTCTTGTGAACGCCGCCCCACTGCTTGAAGAAGAAAGGAACTCCAGCGGCCTCACATTGCTTAAGTATCGAGAGCGCCCACTCTTCTTTCATTGGTCTGGCGCCGTGACCACTTTCGCCGCCGACGATCACCCAGTCGATTTTCCGCAAATCGATCCTGCCGAGGTCTTCCAGAAGCGGCTCGACTGAGAGGAACCGAACGCTTGCAGGCGTGCGCCGCAAACTTCTGAGGCGCGGCAAACCATGCTCGCGATCTTCTACGCTAACGCCGAACCACACATGGCGAAGAGCCGCCATCCAGCTCAGCTCTCCCTTCAACAGCTCGCGCAGCCGGTCGTGACGCTTGGTGAGTATTTGATAGGTGTGCCAATGCGCCGCTTCCATCACGCGCCCGACCTTCGCGATGTAATCGACGGGGATGTCATTATGAAAGAGATCGCTCATCGAGTTGACAAAGATACGCTTGGGCGTGCGCCACTTCAGCGGAACCTCCAGCTTCTCGGGCACCAGGCGGAGATCGAATCCTTGCTCGAACGGATGACGGGCGACACCGCGAAATCTCTCGGCGAAAGTTTCGGCGTAACAGTGCTTACATCCAGGGCTGACTTTGGTGCAGCCGCGAACCGGATTCCAGGTCGCGTCGGTCCATTCAATGGCGCTGCGTTCACTCACATGGTGGCCGTAGCTTAACTCTTGATATAGTCGAAGATAAAGCGAAAATAGGTCCGACAACCAATATTATAATGCGCGCCTCAGCCAAGTCCGAAATACACAGTCGAGGTAAAGGGTTTCTTCTAAGCGTCGATGAAGTCATCTCGATCAATCTGCGACTTGCGCAAGATCTTCGCTAGTAAGCCGACCCTAATGTCACCCTTATGCGGATTCGGAATGGTGACTGGAGGCATACCGGACTTCGTCATGTAGCCATGCTTCCCGCCGGCGAAAGGGCCGCTGTATCCGAGTTGTCGTAGCTTGCGAAGAAACTCATCACGCGAGCACGGCAAGAGTCTTCGGGCCATTTACCGACAGGCGCGTTACTCAATTCTTCGCGGTGGGTCGAGAAAGCTTAGTCCGTCGATTCGAGGAGGTTCATGAGTACCGTGGAAAGCGTTTACGTGTAGCCACCCGTCGAGCGCCTCGTACAAATCCTCTTTGGCCTCTTCAGGGGTAACACCAGTGGCCCATAATCCTGGAAATTCCGGAATATGGGCAAACCACTCGCTCTCGCCTTCGACAGGTTCGAGGATTACGTGGCTCATCGCGGCGCGCATGTATTCCAACACGGTTGCCATGTCTTCAATTTAACATCGACCCGTTTGTCATGTAAGACGCGTAGTCATTCGCGGTCGGGGCGGTCGCGGAGCCCTACCACCCGCATCGAGCCGGACATCAACGAGAAAATTACCGGCGCCACTAGCGCCGAGATCAGCGCCTGAAGCGCCAAAGTGGGCATCGCATCGTTGATCACGACGCCCGCACCGCGGCCCGACGTGATCACAATCGCGCCGAAGCCCGCCAGCATCACCGCGAAGAACACCACCGTCGCACCCACCAGTGCGGTGGTTACCAGCAAGCGGCGGGAGATTTCGTAGGTCAACAGGAACACGCCTGTCATCAGGAAGGCGTTCATTCCGATCGTCGTGCCCGACATCGCATCGGTGGCGTATCCGATCGCGAAGGCGAGGAGCGCGGGGAACGCACCATGATGACGCAGGCCGAGGTCTACCGTCAGGATGATGATCAGGTTCGGGATCAGCGCCGGAAACGGGATCCAGAGCGGAACCGCTGTCTGAATCAGCAGTGCGAGGTAGGTTGCGATCGCGAAGAGGACCAGCATCCGCACAACCCGCTAGCCCTTGCGCGCCGGTTGGCTCTGGATGCTGTCCGGTTGCTCCGGCATTTGAGTTACCACCAGCACCTGCTCGAGGCCGCGAAAATCCACCGCGGGCGTGATCGTCACATTGAGGAACATCCCGGGACCCTCGCCACTCACCTGCTTGATGGTGCCGATCAGCAACCCGCGCGGAAAGACTCCATCCAGCCCCGAGGTCACGAGGACGTCGCCCGCGCGCACGTCCTGCGAGCGCTCGACGTATTTCATCGTGATGCCGTCGTCGACCACGCCGGCGACGATACCGCGGGCGCGGGTGCGTTGATCGAATGAATCGAGCGCGGAGTTGTGATCGTCGATGATAAGAACCCGCGCGGCATGCGCGCTTACCGCGATGACTTTGCCGACTACGCCTTGGAACGAGAGCACCGGCATGCCCGGACGCAGTCCGCTCGAGGCGCC
>JBGPMZ010000571.1:0-2620 GCA_041487255.1 Binataceae bacterium (SeqCode)
ATCGAGTTGGTGATTTGCATCACCGAGGGCGTGCCGGTCATCGACATGGTGAAGGTGCGGCGCTACATGCGCGACAGCAAGAGCCGGCTGATAGGGCCGAACTGTCCCGGCATCATAACTCCGGGCGAGTGCAAAATCGGCATCATGCCGGGATACATCCACAAGCCCGGCGAAGTGGGCGTGGTCTCGCGCTCGGGCACCCTTACCTACGAGGCGGTATATCAGCTGACGCAACTCGGAATTGGACAATCGAGTTGCATAGGTATCGGAGGCGATCCGATCGTCGGCACGCCGCACATCGATGCGATGCGGCTTTTCAATGACGATCCGAAGACCCGCGCCATAGTGATGATCGGCGAGATTGGCGGCACGGCGGAGGAAGAGGCAGCCGAGTTCGTGAAGCAGAACGTCAAGAAGCCGGTGGTAGCATTTATCGCCGGACAGACGGCGCCAAAGGGACGTCGCATGGGGCATGCGGGCGCGATCATCTCAGGCGGACGCGGCACCGCGGCGGACAAGGTGGCGGCGCTGAAAGCGGCAGGAGTCACCGTCGCGATGAGCCCCGCCGAGATGGGCATCACGATGAAGAACCTGTTGGAGAAGCGCTAGCCTGGATTGCTCCTGGGAGTGAGGCCCGAAGGGGGCGCAGCAGTCGCGCAGCGACTTCCGAGGCGGAGCGCAGCGTAGTCGAGGAACAACAAGAGATTTGCCTATATCGAGCGAGGCCCGAAGGGGGCGCGAAGCGCCGCGGCGCAGCCGCTTCCGAGGCGGAGCGCAGCGTAGTCGAGGAAAATTAAGATGGAACGTACCTTCGCGATCATAAAACCGGATGCGGTCGGGCGCGCCCTCACCGGCGACATCATAAAGAGGATCGAGGCATCAGGCCTGAAGATTCGCGGGATGCGCCTGATGCATCTTTCGCGCGCGCAGGCCGAGCGCTTCTATGAGGTCCACAACGCACGTCCGTTTTACAGCGACCTGTGCAAGTACATGACGTCGGGGCCGGTCGTGGTGATGGTGCTCGAGGGCGACAAGGCGATCACGCGATGGCGCGAGCTGATGGGCGCGACCGACCCGGCGAAGGCGAGCGCGGGCACTCTCAGGAAGGATTTCGGCGAGAACATCGAGCGCAACGCCGTCCATGGCTCCGATGCACCCGAGACCGCCGCGCAGGAGATGCCATTCTTCTTCAGCAGCCTCGACCTGGTGTGAGTGGGACTCCGAATTCTCCCTTTTTGGCATCTGATGTAGCACAGACTTCAGTCGGTGGTTCGGAATCGAAGTCAGAATCACAGACTGAAGTCTGTGCTACAAAGCAAAGCATCTTGATTTCCGATAACATGAGTTCTTGGAAAACCAAGTGGACCCGTCATCTTTAGAGAATTCTCTCGCCGATGCGGCCCCTCAGCTCGCAGACATTCGCGAGCTCGGTCTCGAGGAACTAGAGCGAGTCGTGGCCGAGGCGGGAGAGCGATCGTTTCGCGCCAAGCAGCTCGCCGGATGGACCTATGGTCGGGGCGTCGAGTCCTTCGATGCGATGCTCGACTTGCCGAAGGGTTTTCGCGAACATCTAAAGCATCACTTTAAGATTGGTTCGGGCGCAACGGCGACGGTGGCGCGCTCCTCGGATGGCACGCGCAAGCTGTTGGTGCGGCTCGGCGATGGCGAGGCGATCGAGAGCGTCATCATTCCCTCGCGCGAAATGGAAGCGACGCCCGCCGGCGAGAAACTCAAGCAGCGCATCACGCTGTGCATGTCGAGCCAGGCCGGATGCGCGATGGCGTGCGAGTTTTGCGCCACTGCGCGAATGGGGCTGCATCGGAACCTCACGGTTGGCGAAATCCTCAGCCAGGTGTTCCTCGCGCGCAGGGAACTCGCATCCGACGAGCATCTAACGAACTACGTTTTCATGGGGATGGGCGAACCGCTCGCCAATTATCCGCGGCTGGTCAAGGCGCTCGTCATCATGACGTCGGAATGGGGGATGGGGATCTCGCCGCGACGCATCACGGTGTCGACCGTCGGGATCGTTCCAATGATGGAACGTCTGCTCACCGAAGTTCCGGTGCGTATCGCCGTTTCCCTGCACGCGACCACCGATGAGCTTCGCGATCGCCTTGCGCCGATAAACAAGCGCTATCCTCTCGAGGTCTTGCTCGACACGTGCAAACGCCTGCCGCTGAAACAACGCGAGCGCATCACCTTCGAATACGTGATGCTGCGCGGAGTGAATGATTCCATCGACGATGCCAAGCGCCTCGTCAAGCTGCTCGCGCCGGTGCGCGGCAAGGTCAACCTCATTTTCTTCAATGCCTTCGAGGGCTCCGGGTTTGCGACCAGTTCGAGGCAAGCCGTCGAGGACTTTCAAGCGATCCTGCGCAAGGGTAACCTGACCGCGACTATTCGCGAGAGCCGGGGGCTCGATATCGCGGCCGCGTGCGGTCAGTTGTATGCGGAGCAGGCGGCATCTGGATAAGATCGTGCTCTGCGCGGGGCCTCACCCGGCGCGGAGCGCCACCCTCTCCATTCTGATAAACTTCGGCCTTGGTAGCGGCCTCAGGTGGCGCTGCGCGCCGGCTGGAGAGGGAAAAAGGAAAGCGGACAACTTAGGTGGCGAAAA
>JBGPMZ010000572.1:0-2590 GCA_041487255.1 Binataceae bacterium (SeqCode)
AAGCTTACAAATGCTACACTTTCTCTAATCATGCCGACCAGAACGGCGGGAATTCAACGGTTCGGCGAGCGAGTTTCGCATCGAAGATCGAAATCAGCAGGATGTATTAGCTAGAAGGCAACAGTTAGTTTTGGAACATTAGAATGTCTTATGTAATTTGGCTGACGTAGCATGGGTTCCAACGAGCATGCGCACAACGCGCCACCCAGATGGGCGATCCTCGGAACCATCGTCTTTACGATCGTAGTTCCGGGCTCCGTGGTGGTGCTGGTGCCGTATCTACTTTCTGGATGGCGGATCGGTCTGCCCCTGCTCGGTTCGCCGATGACCCCGATCGTTGGAGCCGTGCTCATCATCGCAGCGCTCCCTTACTTCGTCGCTTTCGAGAGGCGCTTCGTTGTCGAGGGTCGTGGCACCCCGGCACCGATCGCGCCGACCGAGCGCCTGGTGACGGGCGGCTCGTTCCGGCGGGTGCGCAACCCCGGCTATATCAGCGTCGTGGCGATGGTCCTCGGTGAAGGACTGCTGCTAGGCAACCTCGGCGTGCTTGAGTATGCGCTCGTCCTCGCGATCGGATTCCATCTCTTCGTGATCGCATACGAGGAGCCGACGCTGCGCGCGAGCTTCGGCGCCGAGTACGATCGGTATTGCGAGCGCGTCCCGCGCTGGCTCCCACGCCTGCACGCCGCGCATACCTCGCATCGCGAATCGCCGCAGTAGGACGTGCGTTCGGGTTCAACCAATGCTTGCCCTACCGCTCACCGACCCATCGCACCCATGCAAGTTCTCTTTTGACGGAGTTCCACAACCGTTCGTCCGCAGTCCAGAATTCGCAGTCTTGATATTCCGCCAAGGCGAGGTAATGCGCGTCGTACGCGGACGAGAATCCGAATTGTTCCACCAGCTCGAGCGCTCGGACGTGAATTTCGCCGCGATTCAGGACGGCCGGGCCATCAGCAGCTAAAAAGCCGAACCGGTGTTTTGCTTGATCGAAGGTCAATTCCCGGCGCCGAATTCGCTTGACCAGGACATTCGCAATTTCATAGTGGAAGAGTGTCGGCGCCAGCATCTCCTTACCCTGCGTTCGCCAGTTATCGAGGAGATCGCGGGCTTCGGCACTGTAGGTTTCTTCCAACACCCATTTCAACGCGAGACTCGCGTCGACCACCACCCGATCAGCACTCAAAGTTGTGCGTCGCGCTCCCGGCGAGCTTCGCGAATAAGCTCAACCGAATCTTCCTTGAAGGGTGCGCTCTGTTCTTTGCGCAATGCAGCCGCGCGCTGCATCATTCGCAAGGTAATCCTCCTACCAGCTACCGCGGTGGGAGATTGCAAAGGCACAGCTTCTTCCAACACGCGAACTACGTAGGATGAAACGGGCATCTTTTGAGTTGCGGCGGCTACTTTTATGCGTTGCCTGAGCGCCGAACCAAGGTTAACCGCGAGGCGGGGCTTCGCTCGCTTGCGCAATTTCTTCATGGTCAATTGTCGTTTACGCCGTGCGGCCATCAGATTCAGGGTAGGACCAAGCGCCTCGCGGTTCAATCCTCATATGCGCTGGACAAGCCACCGTTCGGCGACGCCGAACGGTAGCTATACCTACCGAATGTAGCGATTTCTTATGCGGCTTGCTTCAGCGGCTGCGGCTTGAACTCGAGGCCCTTGGCGCCCGCGTCGACGATCACCTTCTGGCCGTCGCGAACCTCACCCGCGATCAGTTTGCGCGCGAGCGCGGTCTCCAGCTCGTGCTGGATCATCCGCCGCAGCGGGCGCGCGCCGTATGACGGATCGTAGCCGTGCTCGGCGAAGTAATCGCGCGCCGCGTCGCTCAGTTCGAGCGTGATCTTGCGATCCTCGAGGCGCCTGCGCAGATACTCGATCTGGATGTCGACGATCTTGCGCAACTCCGCCTTGGTCAGCGGATGGAAGACCACGATCTCATCGACGCGGTTTAAGAACTCGGGCCGGAAGTGCCCGCGCATCACCTCGAGCGCCTGATCCTTCATCTTGTCGTAGTCCTTGCCCTTGAATGAAAGGATCAAATCGCTCGCGATATTCGAGGTCATGATGACGACGGTGTTCTTGAAATCCACCGTGCGGCCCTGGCCGTCGGTAAGCCGCCCATCGTCGAGCAATTGCAGCAGCACGTTGAAAACATCGTGATGCGCCTTCTCGATTTCATCGAACAGGATTACCGAGTAGGGCTTGCGGCGCACCGCTTCGGTGAGCTGGCCACCCTCATCATAGCCGACGTAGCCCGGCGGCGCGCCGATGAGCCGCGACACGGTGTGCTTCTCCATGTACTCGGACATGTCGATCCGCACCATCGCGCTCTCGGTGTCGAAGAGATACGCCGCGAGTGCGCGCGCCAGTTCGGTTTTGCCGACGCCGGTCGGTCCCAGGAATATGAATGAGCCGATCGGGCGGTTGGGATCCTTGAGGCCCGCGCGGGCGCGAATCACCGCGTCGGCGACCGCCGAGACTGCCTCATCCTGGCCGATGACACGCTGGTGCAGATGCTCTTCGAGATGCGAGAGCTTCTGCACTTCGCCTTCCATCAGGCGCGCGACCGGAATCCCGGTCCATCGCG
>JBGPMZ010000573.1:0-2578 GCA_041487255.1 Binataceae bacterium (SeqCode)
AGATGGTGTCGGGACCGATGTGCGGCAAGATGTTCGCCGACATGGGCGCCGAGGTCATCAAGATCGAGCCGCCCGGCGCCGGCGACGAAATGCGCGCGCACCCGCCGTTTCCCGGCGACATCCCGCATCCGGAGAAAAGCGGTTCCTTCCTCTACCTCAACACCAGCAAGAAGAGCCTCACCCTCGATGCCGCAACTCCTACGGGCGTCGAGGTTTTCAAGAAGCTCATCGCGCGCGCCGATGTGCTCATCGAGAATCATCCAGCGGGTTACCTCGATCGCATCGGACTGAGCTACGAAGGTCTGCACGAGCTGAACCCGCGCCTCATCGTCACCTCGATCACTCCGTTCGGCCAGAGCGGCCCGTATCGCGATTGGAAGGGTACCGATCTCATCGAGTTCGCGATGAGCCTGACCGGGTACAACACGCCAACCATGGTGGATTACCCGGAGCGTGAGAATCCGCTGCGCGCGCCGGGGCATCAGGCCGAGATGATGGGCGCGACCGCGGCCGCCGCCACCACCATGTTTGCGGTCTTCCATCGCGACACGACCGGCGAGGGCCAATGGATCGACGCGCCGTGCTGGCAGGCGATCGCGAGCACCTCGAAGATCGAAATGGCGGCCTACACGTATGTGGGAATTCCCTTCAACCGGATGCGCGGCAACGTCGCGACCGGCCTCGAGCCGCTGCCGTGCCGGGACGGCTACGTCTACGTGTTGTGGGCGGCCGATACCCACTATCAGGCTCTCAAGGCGCTGCTGCACAATCCGCCCGAGATGGAGAGCGAAGTATTCGACCAGCTCCTGGGCCGTCAGCAGAACGACGATGTGCTGCGCCCGATGATCCGCGCGGAGCTGCTGAAGTACGACACCGAATACCTCGTCAACCAGGGGCAGCGGCTCGGCCTGACGATCGGTCCGGTGTTCTCGGTCGCGCAGGCCGCCAACCATCCGCATCTGCGCGCGCGCAACGCCTTCGTCGAGATCGATCATCCGATCGCGGGCCGCTTCGAATATCCACGCTCGCTGGTGCAGATGACCGCGACGCCGCCGACCCCTACGCGCGCGCCGATGCTCGGTGAGCACAATGCCGAAATCCTTGGACGCCTCGGCTACTCGCTCGCGCAGCAGCAAGGCATGCGCGCCGCCGGCGTGATCTGACGGAGGCCATTCGATGGCACGACTTCCGCTCGAAGGAATCAGGGTCGCCGACTTCAGTTGGATCATTAACGGCCCGCAGATCGCGCAGTGGCTCGCGACCATGGGCGCCGAGGTGATCAAGATCGAGTCGCAGGTCTATATCGATATCGGCCGCATCAATCCCGCGGGCATGGCGGACCACATCGCGGGCCCCAATCGCAACGGCTTCTACCACGCGCTCAACTACGGCAAGAAGGCGATCACGCTGAATCTCGCGAGCGAGAAGGGCCGCGACCTCGCCGACGACATCATCCGAAAAAGTGATTTGGTGCTCGAATGTTTCCCGACTCCCGCGGCGAACAAACTCGGCATCACCTACGAGCGGGTGCGCGCGGTCAAGCCGGACATCGTCATGATCTCGGTCTCGCTGCTCGGAAAAACCGGCCTCGAACCCGCCTCGTGGGTCGGATGGGGTCCGATGGCGTGTTGCTTCGTCGGCATGTTCGACGCGCAAGGCTATCCCGATCCGGGCAACCCGAATCCTCCGCCGCGGCAGACCGGCGGCACCTGGCCCGACTACGCCATCGCGAGCGCCGTCACGTTCCACGTGCTCGCGGCGCTGCGGCATCGCAATCGCACCGGCGAGGGCCAATGGATCGATGCGAGCATGGGCGAGACCGTCATCGGCCAGATGCCCGAATGGTACATGGACTACTTCATCAACGGGCGCGATCGCCACGCGCGCGGGAATCGCGACGACGTGATGGCGCCGCACAACACCTATCGATGCGCGGGGGATGACAAATGGATCGCGATCGCGGTTGGCGCGCAATCGGAATGGGAGGCGCTGTGCGGCGCGATGGGCGATCCCGAATGGACGCGCGATGCGAAGTTCGCCGACCAGTTCGGACGCTGGCAGCATAGCGACGAGATCGATGCCCATCTCGCGAAGTGGACGCGCAGCCACGAGCACCTCGCGCTCGCGAAGGACCTACAAGCCGCGGGCGTCGCCGCGGGGCCGGTACTCGACAGCGTCGAGATCCACAACGACCCGCATTTGTGGGAATGGGGCTTCTTCCGCAAAATCGAGCATCGCGAGGTCGGCGGACGCATCCTTCCCAACATGCCGGTGCGGATGAGCAACGTGCCCGAGCTCAACTACTCGATGCCCCCCGATCTGGGCGAGCACAACCGCGAGATCTTCGGCGGCCTGCTCGGGCTCTCCGACGCCGAAATCAAAATGCTGATGGAGCAGAAGGTCATCTACTAAGACCGGCGTCAGGTAAAAGTGCGGCTGGATTGCTTCCCGGCGCGATACTGCAGAGAGCCGGCAACCTACCCAGGATCAGCATAGCTGCAAGCGGCTGTGAAGCAGGCTGGTAGCCACTATCAGCTTCTTCTCGGTGTCATCCTGGCGTGAGCTTGTGAAGTGGAAG
>JBGPMZ010000574.1:0-2575 GCA_041487255.1 Binataceae bacterium (SeqCode)
AATCCCGCGAAACACACCATCTTGAGTTTCGAGAGCTACGGTCTGCTCGGTCACGACGATTCGATCGACAACTACAACACCCAGGAAGGCAGCCAGTGGGACGGCCTCGGCCACGTCGGCCACATCAAGCATCAGGCCTACTACAACGGCGTGAAGGACAATCAGATCAAAGACGGCCCGAACGGCAAACTCAGCATCCACAAATGGGCCAACAAAGTGGTCGGGCGCGGCGTGCTCATCGATGCGTTCAAGTATCGCAATGAGAATGGCCGCCCGCTCAATCCGCTCACCGACGAAAAATACACGCTGAAGGATTTGCAGGATGCGTTGAAGGCGCAGGCCGGCAGCCTCAAACCCGGATCGATCCTGCTGGTGCGCACCGGATGGATGCAGGCTTACGAGAAGGCGTCGCCCGCCGATAAGACCGCGATGGCGCCGCTGGAGGCGCTCAAAGCCTGCGGCATCGATCCATCGCGCGAGATGGTCGGGTGGCTATGGGATAACCGCGTGGCCGCGATCGGCACTGATTGCCCCGCCGTCGAGCCATGGCCGTGGAGCTTTCAGGATGCAGGGGCGTTGCACTATCGCACGCTCTCGATGCTGGGATTACCGCTGGGCGAGCAGTTCATCCTCGATCCGCTGGCGGCGGACTGCGCGGCCGACAAGCGCTACGAATTCATGATGGTGTCGGTGCCGATGAACCTCGAAGGTGGCATCGCGTCACCGCCGAACGCCGTCGCAATCAAATAAAGGATAGAGAAGAAATCAGACAAAACACCAAGACACCAAGGCGGACGAGTTACATCCGGTCATTAGGCGCAAGATCAAGGAATCCTGCCGAAATTTCATAGCCAGATGCGGGCCGCAGCGGCCCTGTTAAGAAATTTTCAGGAAGCCACGAAAGCTTTGGTCGATCAGCGGCCACTAACTCAGCGCGCCCTCTTCATTCGAGGTTTGAATAGGGCCGCTGCGGCCCGCATCTGGTGCCCTTCTTCCGGCCAGGGCTCCTTGATCCGGCGCCTAACGGTATCGCGCCGCTTGTCCTACCTTGGTGTCTTGGTGTTTTGCCTGATTCTGCTGCGGCAGCGCTTCCCTCGCGATGACGGAAATCGCTGCGCGGATCGCTTCCTCCATCAGCGCGACCGGCATGCTCGGCACCGCCGGAGCGCGCGCGGACTGCGCCGCATCGAAGGGCAGGTGGATGAGGCCTGCCGGGAAGTTCGCGCGGCGTCGCGTCGCATGCAGCGCGGCATACATCGCGGCGTTGCATGCGTATGCTCCCGCGCTGAGCGAAATCGATGCGGGCACTTTACGCCGCTCGAGCGCCTTCAGAATCGCGCCCATCGGCAGGCGTGAAAAGTAAGCGTCGGGGCCATCGCGGATGACCGGATGCCCATCGTTGCGCGCGTCGAGCTGGCCGGCCCTAGTCTGTTGAAAGAGATTGATCGCGATTCGTTCGAGTGACAGCGCGGGCCGGCCGCGCGCTTGACCGAGGCCGAGAATCGCGCGTGGTCGATAGCGCACGAACGCGGCCTCGACGCGTCGCGCCGCCGCGAGGCAATTCACCGGCAATCGCACGGATTTCACCTGCAGGCCGCCGATGACGTCGCCATCGAGATTGCGCGCGACCTCCCATGACGGATTGATGCGCTCGCCGCCGAACGGCGCGAATCCGGTCACCACGATGATTGGCGGCATCGCTATTCGCTACTTCTTGCGGCGATGATGCTCGATCGGCACGTCGTCGCGATTGCCCCATTCACCCCAGGATCCCCAATAATTGCGCACCCTCGAATAGCCGGCGAGCTTGAGCGCGTAGTATGCGTGCGCGGCGCGATAGCCGCCCTGGCAGTAGGGAATCACTTCGGCCTCGGGACTCAGGCCTAGCTTCGCGAATTGCGCGCGCAACTCGTCGGGCGATTTGAACGCGCCTGCTTCGTTCTGGCTCGCGGTCCAATCGAGATGGATAGCGCTCGGGATCGCGCCGCCATGCTTCGCGCGCACGCGTTCGCTGTAATATTCCCCGTCGCTTCGGACATCGAAGATCTGCACGTCGCGATTGGCGATATGGTTCACCACATAGGCTAGCGATGCCGAAGCATCATCAAAAGGAATGCCGTCGTACTCGCCGGGCGCGAACGGCTTCACCTCGGTGACCAGTTTCTCCGACGCGAGTGCTTTCAGTCCGCCGTCGAGGATTTTCGCGTTACGATGGCCCAACCATTCGAGCGCCCACGCCACCCGTGTCGCGCGCATCCCCGAATCGTTCTCGTAGAGGACTACGTTGTGATGCGTCGCGATGCCGAGCGCCGAGAAAATCCAGCGCAGTTGATCTTTGAACTCAGTACAGCCGCGCTCGCTGCTGTCGCTGTGATGAAATGGAAAGGGATCGAAGTGACGCGCGCCCGCGAGGTGGCCGGCCCAGAAATCTTTCGCCGCCCGGGTGTCGACGATCACCAGGTCGGCGTCATTGCGACGCTCGCTCAGCCATTGCGCGTCGACCAGAAAATCAGCTGTTGATGCCATCACTGTATCCTTGGCGCTAAACCTTCGCGGCGCTTCCGACCGCTTCGCT
>JBGPMZ010000575.1:0-2574 GCA_041487255.1 Binataceae bacterium (SeqCode)
GGACCCTCTCTGGCCCGTCACGATTTTTCGCTCGCAGCCATCGCGAAAATCGCGCCGGCCCATCTCCCCCGATTAGACGGGGGAGACGGAGTCAATGTCTCGCGGTGGCTTCGTTTATGCATTTTCGATAGCGATCGTGGCCTCCCATAACGACTGCGGCGCCCCATCACGGACGCCACAACTCGATGTTAGCACATCTGCCGAAGTTAACGAATGCGTTAGCGGCAGGGCCTCATACCAGGCTCGCGGATTCCAACGCGGCGTTGAGTGCGAGGCGCATCGACTCGGCGGCTGACGCGGCCGCTTCGCCCGGAGCCGCGCCCTCCTTCTTAAGATAGGCGTACATCAGCCCGCGGCTCGAATTGACGATGATGCCGGAGCCGTCGCTACGCGCGGCCGCGACAGCGTCCTGCGCGGTGCCCCCCTGCGTGCCATAGCCAGGAACGAGGATGATCGCGTTCGGCATCAGTTCGCGGGCGCGTTTCAGATGACGAGGATAGGTCGCGCCGACCACCGCGCCGACCGAGCTCAGTCCACTGGCGCCGATGAAGTCGTCGCCCCATCCGCGGACGCGCCCGGCGACCGCCTCCCACAGCGGCTTGCCCGCGGCCTCGAGGTCCTGGAACTCGCCCGACGATGGGTTGGAATTTTTCACCAGCACCAGCACGCCGCGGCCGGCGCGAATGCGATTGACGAACGGCATGATCGCATCGGCGCCGAGATAGGGATTGATGGTGATGGCGTCGGAGGCAAAATCGCCGTTGCCGAGAAACGCTTCCGCGTACGCCGCCGAAGTGGATCCGATATCGCCCCGCTTCGCGTCCGCGATGGTGATGAGGCCGCGCCCGCGCGCGAAGCGAATTCCTTCGGTTAGCGCGCGCATCCCCTCGACGCCCCGCGCCTCGAAGAACGCGAGTTGCGGCTTGACCGCGACGATCGATTTTTCGCAGGCCTCGATTATCTCGCAGCAGAAGCTGGTGAGAGTATAGCTCTTGGGAACTCCGGGGGTTTCGGCGCTATCGAGCTGAGGATCGACGCCGAG
The DNA here is from genome assembly GCA_041487255.1 of Binataceae bacterium (SeqCode). GTDB lineage: Bacteria > Desulfobacterota > Binatia > Binatales > Binataceae > DATGKG01. The sequence goes on from JBGPMZ010000575.1 coordinate 1,043, forward strand.
GATGGCGATGCTTTGCTTGGAGCGGGAAACTTCGGCGAGCCGATCGGCGAATTCCATCGCGCACCATCATCGCATCGCGCGATTGCCTTTCCAAGCATGCGCCGCATTTGCGAGCCACGCTGCAACTCAAGGAGAATCTGCTCCATGGCGCTCTACGAAACGCAACGACACGAACCATTGACCGCCACGCGATGGAGCGAGGACCGTGCGCGTGCCGCGATCGACCAGATCGTCGCTGACACAAATCGAACGTTCAGCGCCGATGGCCTATGGCCAATCCATCCATTCGATCGCTCGCCGGAACGGCCGCCCGATTCGCTCAAGACGATGTACTACGGCGCGGCGGGTGTGATCTGGGCGCTCCACTACCTCAGCGAAACCGGCGCCGTACCGCTTGAACGCGAGTATCTCCCGACCGTGCGCGCGCTCATTCAGCATCATCGCGATGACCTCAACAAGTACGATGCGGTGCGTGAATATATGGGTCCCGAGATTGGGTCTTATCTGATGGGCGAAGCGGGATTCCTACTGCTGCATTGGAAGCACGAGCCATCGGAAGATCTCGCGCACCAGTCCTGTGTCACGGCGCGGCGGGCAGCGGCTATGCGTACCTGAAGCTATATGCGCGGACGGGAGACGATCGATGGCTCGATCGCGCGCGCCGATTTGCGATGCATGCGATCGAGCAGTGCGAGCGTGCGGTGAGAGAATACGGACAGCGCAAGTATTCGCTCTGGACCGGGGACCTGGGCCTGGCGGTTTACCTTTGGGATTGCATACGAGGAACCGCCAAATTCCCCACGCTGGAGGTCTTCTGATCGCGGCTTGGGGTTTTCCTACCGGCGGGCGTGTTGCGCGCTTCGCAGCTTGTTCACCTGCGCCCACAACACACGGTCAGAATCGGAGCGAAAAAACATCACCTGACCGTCGATGCTTACGAAACTGTATGAAGGGTTGAGTTCGCGATCGAGGTCGTCCTGAGTCGGTCGAAACAGCTCGACCACCACATCGGGTTTGAGCGTTCCGATCGAGTACGCATAGTCCCACTTCATATGGCCGGGATAAAACCCGCCCTTGGGATCGAGATGCATCGGTTCATGAGCGATCGTCGCGTCATTTTTGCCCAGCAAATCGACGATGTTGCGATTGGCGAAGTAGGGGATGATTCCCGCCCATACTACCGCGACGGTCGCACTTGGATCGGTCACCTGATCGACCGTCAGGGCCCACTTCAAATGATCGATGTGTCCCGGCTCCGACGGTGGAGCGAGCAGAAGGATTTCTCGCGCGGTGGCGTGACTCGAGGTGCTTAAAACCAGGAGCCCGGCCAGCGACAGAGCCGAAAACACCCCGCCCTGTCTCCACCTCGATGCGATGCTTTTCTGAGCGACCATCAAATCGCTCAATGCGACGGAAGTTGCCTTGAACGCCACGGCGAGCAGAATGATGAAGAGCGGCATTGCGATGGCGACGAAACGATTGGCGCCGCCGTAGTCTTCCCACGCATCGCCGCCTACCCAGATGCTGTACCC
>JBGPMZ010000576.1:0-2573 GCA_041487255.1 Binataceae bacterium (SeqCode)
ATGAGATCGCCGGTCCCTTCCTGAAAGGATTTCGAGTCTGAGTGGGCCGCTTCGCGACGGCCCCAGCGATGTTACTTTCAGCGCCCACAATAGCGCGACGGTCTCGCGGATAAAACGCCCGGCGCCGCGCCCCACGAGTGCATGCGCGGCGTTCGCCGGATGCCCGCGCCGGAAGCCGCCGCGAACAACAACTGGTCTTGATATCCCTACACCTTGTAGACTCGTTTGCCTCGCGCCGTTATCGTTTCTGCGGAGAAACACGCTGGTCCCGCGCCTGCGGCGGGCCGCGCAAAATGGGGGGAGATTTCAGTGAAGTACCGGCTATCGGTCCAATCAGCACTGGTCGGCGCGCTGGTTTTATGCGTGTTCGGCGCCGCAGCGGCGCAAGACTGCCGAACCGGCGCCGAGGGCCGCCCCATCGTGCTGGGAATCTCCGGCGGCAACATCAACAGCCTTCAGGGAAGTTGTTGCGCCGGCACGCTGGGCGCGCTGGTTCACGATCTCAAGGGCAAACAATACGTGCTCAGCACCAATACCGTGCTGGCGCGCGCGAGCATCGCCCCCGGCCCCTACCACGCGCTGGTCGGCGAGAAGATCATTCAGCCGGGACTGGTCGAGACGCAGTGCGCCAAAGATCCCTCAACGACCATCGCCACCCTCACGCGATGGGTGCCGCTGCGCTTCGGCTTGCACAATGCCAATACGGTCGACGCGGCTATCGCGGGCCTGCTGCCCGGGATGGTTGACCCCGACGGCACGATCTTCAACATCGGACCGATTAGCGCCAACACGATTGGGGTCAAGCAGCTTGCGATTGGGCACTATGTTCAAAAGATGGGGCGCACCAGTTGCCTGACCGAGGGTCAGATCGACGCGGTTGATGCGACCGCGAAGGTCGCATACGGAAATACCGGATGTCACACCTACTCGAGTGGGCGCGCGACTTTCTATCATCAGATATTGATTTTTCCGCTCGGAGCTTTCGCCAGCTTCGGTAACGGCTCCGATTCCGGCTCCATGGTGCTCACCGAGGAGTCGTGTCCGCGCGCGATCGGAATGGTGTTCGCCGCCGCGGGCAGCCTCACCCTTGTCAATCCGATCGATCGCGTTCTCAAAGCAATGAAGGTGGCGCTGGTCAATGGATGCACCAACGCGGGCGGCCCGCCTCCCGCGGAGCCCGGCTTCGCGAACGCTGAAACCTCCGCGGCGTTTCGCGAATCGATGGAACAGGTGCGCGTCGTGAAGGATCGCAACGAAAGCGCGCTGCTGAAACTCGACAACGTCGTCGCCACCGCAATTGGGCGCGGCGATCAAACCGGCCAGGCTGCGATGCTGGTGATGCTCAAAAAAGACACGTCCGCACTCCGCGCGCAGATCCCCACCCAAATCGAAGGCGTGCCGCTGAAGATCATCGAGAGCGGCGAATTCGCCGCAATGTGAGCTTCGCCTAGCGCGAGAGGGGCTGACGCGCACGCGCGGGGGTCGGACCCGGCAAGCCGTCGTACACCAGCGCACGCCCGTCGGAATGAAAACGCATCGCGGCAAGCAATCCGACCCGCGAGGATTCCAGCGCCGGTTCGTCATCGATAGTGTCGATGCGCAGTTTGCTCCGCGTCGTCATCAATGCCGCGGCCGCGGCTGAGAAACTTTCGTCGTCGAGCGGCTCGGCATCTTTAGCGATCGACGGTCCGGTGACGATCGCATGACCAGCCAGCGCCATGATCAGTCGTCCGCCGTGGATCACCACGACATTGGCGGCCTCGCGCGCGACCCCGCATCCTTTAAGGATCGCACCATACGGATTTGCCGGATCGAAGGCGCTGATCGCGAGCGGCTTCTCGCGCCCCGGCTTCGCGCCTCGCACCGCGCGCAGCATTTCGACAGCCTCTCCAAGCGCGTACTGCTCGCCCGATAGCGAGTGCACGAACCATCCGCGGCGGATCGTCCCACCGTATTCCAGGCGGCGCAGCGCGAACTGAATCTCCGACCACGGAACGTTGATGGACTCCAGATTCATCACCTCGCGCGCGACGATACCGTGGCGATGAAGCAGCAGCATTGCGATCTCTCGCGGGCGATCGTTCGAGTTGTGTGAATCGTGTTTGGGCGCGATCAGCGCGGACCATCGTCCCGACACGCTCGACTTGAGGCGCGCGCGCATGGCCGCATCGCGACGCGTGGCGCCGTGTGCCGGGGCGACCTCCACAAGGCGCGCCGCATCAGGCGCGGAAGCGAACAGCCGCAGCGGCGCGAAGCTGTCGTTGGAAACGCGGCCGCGCGCGGCAAGCTTCCATAGCGCCGCCAATGCATCGCGCTCAGAGACTTCAGCGCGATCCGCCACCTGATCGAGATACTGCGCGCCTCCCGCGATCAGCGCCCGCCAGATTGCTAGCTCCTTTGCATCGGCAGGTTCTTCATCGGTCACCGGCTGAAACAGAAATCCTTCATGGCGATTCACGAACGCGACCTTCGATGGGAGATCTGGAATCTCTTCTTCCGGCGGCAGCGCGACCCACGCGAATTGGCCGCTGAGACACAGAAGGTCGAGCAGCTCAGGACGATACCCGGAAACG
>JBGPMZ010000577.1:0-2573 GCA_041487255.1 Binataceae bacterium (SeqCode)
CGCTCGGCGCAGTGGTGTTGTGTGGAGCCCTCGGGCTTGCGGCCCATGCTGCCGACGATGATGCTCCGCTTACCGCGGCCGACCTTGCACCCTCGATCGTCGAAGCAGCACCGGTGAAAGCAAAAGCTGCCTCGCCGACGGCTGATGCAGCAGCGCGGCCGACGTTTACCACCCCTACGGTGGCGCCGATTAACCATCTCAATGACCCTCCGATCGCGCCCACAGGCGCCGCGCTGGTGAATCCTCCGGCGACCCAGGAGATTCCGCAGGCGGTGCCGGAAGAGACTCCGGTTGCGATGGTGCCGCCTAACACGGTTCCTTCGGCCGGCGAGCTGAACAACTATCTGAACGAAGACCCTGACTTGGCCAGCGGCATTGGCAGCGCGCGCGATTTCGTTGCGGAGGGCGAAGAGAGTTCGCCGATCGGTGTCGAGGTGCGCGAGTCGCGCCGCAGGCTCAAGAGCGGCGAGGAAATCGATGGGCTACTGATTGTGAAAGTCACCCGCGACAGCGCGGCGGCGCAGGCGGGCCTCAGACCATACAAGCACACGGCGCACACCGTGCTGGCCGCGGTGGCGATCATGGCCACGCCATTCTTTCCGCCGTCGATCTTCGTGTTGCCGCTGATTGACTACAAAGGGATCGGAGAATCGTACGACATGATTGTCGGCATCGACGGTTCGCGGGTGACCAACTTTGTCGACCTCGAAGACCGGATGCGCAATCTGCAGCGCGGCGAGTTGGTGTACTTCAATGTCGTACGCAACGGTCAGCGGCTTCAGATTCCGGTTCCGGTCCCCGCGCTCTCCGCCTCCGCGTCAAATTGACCTTTTCGGCAACGCCAAAAGGTCACCCTGAGCGCCTCGCGAAGGGTCTCGAACTCCGGTGGCGATTCGAGTCTGCGCGTTTTCGGCAACGCCAAAAGGTCACCCTGAGCGCCTCGCGAAGGGTCTCCCTCCTTCAAAGACAGCCGCTTCCCCTGCGGCGAATGGGACAGCTCACTCGGGGGCCTGTAACACTATGCGACGATATCGTCGCATCACGACGCTCCGTTCTACTGGTAGCACTCTGAAACCACTGTCCCCTTCTGTCAGTAGCATTTTGTGACTGTCGCGATCTCGCTCGCCCGCCGTTCGATCTTGCGCTTCGAGGATGCACTCTCACGACGCTACCCATCCTGGATCGGGACGCTCGGCATCGACCCGCGCTGAGCGTTCTCGAAAACAGGAAAACCTGTTTCCCAAATTCCGGGGTCGCCCGTGACACAGCGTGGCTCGGCGCGAACCTTGTTAAGTAAAGGCCGCGCGCGAAAAGGAAATCGAAATTCCACGCATCGTGGCTTGCGCGACACCGGGGGGCCCGTGTCCAGTAATCCACCGTCTTGTCTGAGAAAGCTGCTGGCGATTGTGATTGCATTCGCCGCGATGGGATTTCTTGGAGCCAGTTACCTTCTTGGCGTCGGCTATTGTGACGATCGCACGCAGCTGATCGGGAATCATCCGACGGGCGGCGAGATGGCGCGAAGCACCGGGAAGGTCGATCCCGAGGCTAATCTTAATTTGCAGATTCGCTTCGCCTTGCGGCACCGCGCCGCGCTCGAGCGCTTGCTGGCCGAGCAGCATAACTCCAAGTCCGCGAACTATCGCAAATGGTTGAAGACCGGGGAGTTCTCCGCGCGCTTCGGTCCGTCCAAAGCCGAGGTCAAGACGCTTACCGATTGGCTCGCCGACGAAGGATTCAACGTTACCAATCTCGCGGCCGGCCACGTCGAGTTCAGCGGCAGCGTTGCGCAAGCGCAGCGAACCTTCGCGGTCACCATCGCGCGCTTCGGCAACGGCGGCGCATACGGCAACGCCACCGACCCCTTTATTCCGGCTCGATTCGCAAACACCATCAGCGCAGTGACGGGGATGGACAACATGGTCCACGCGGCGCCGGTCAGTTGGAGGATGGCGGCGGATTTCAATCCCGCAGCGATCGTCGGCGGCGCCCAAACTTTCGGTCCGAATGATGTCTATAGCTTCTATGATGAGAATCCGGGTCCCGGCAAAGAGGGCAATGGAGATTGCGTCGCGGTCGTGGGCCTCTCGGACTTTGTCGATTCCGCGATGACCGAATTCAACAATCAGTTCGGTTTGCCGCCCATGAGTTATACGCGGGTGCTGCATGGCGCCAACCCGGGCATCAATGGCGCCGAGGTGGAAACCGAGCTCGACATGCAATGGGTTCACGCCGCGGCGCCTGCGGCCTCGATGGTTCTTCACCTCGGCGGCTATCTCGTCGACGACATCGGCGGAGCAGTAAGCGACAATCAGTGCGGCGCGATCAGCATCAGCTATGGGTTTTGCGGACCGTCAGCGGCGTTCATCAACGGCGTGATCCATCCGCTGTTCCAGCAAGCGTCGGCGCAAGGCCAAAGCGTGTTCGTTTCCTCGGGCGATCAGGGCGCGGCCGGACTCGGCTACAATCCGTACACCAATTCATGCGTCGCGAATGACTCACCCTCGGTCAACGAGATGTCCGCCGATCCCGAGGTCACCTCAGTGGGCGGCACTCAGTTCAATCCGAAATAC
>JBGPMZ010000578.1:0-2568 GCA_041487255.1 Binataceae bacterium (SeqCode)
CGACAACGGACCGCGCTTCGCCGCGATGCCTAAAGAGGTGTTGGAAGCGATCGTCAAGGCGGCGCACCAGCGTGGCAAGATGGTGGTCGTGCACGTCTACTCGCCACAAGGATATCTGGACGTGATCAATGCCGGGGCAGACGGGCTCGCGCATGCTCCGATCGTCAAGTTGCCGGAGCCCGAATTTTTCCAGGCGCTGAAAGCGCATCATGTCTTTGCAATAACGACTCTCGGCTTCACCGACTTCCATTTCGGCAAAGAACGACTTGCCGCGAAGTTGCCCGAGGATTCTTTCCTCTCGCCGTATCTGGGACCGCTTCAGCGCAGCGCGCTCGAGGAGCCCGCCTGGAATAGTCCAGAACATCTGTCGTTCGCCGACAACGAGGCGGCGCTGCGCATTCTTCGCGACGCCGAGGTACCGCTTCTGGCAGGAACGGATGCATCAAATTCAGCGGACTCTCCCGCCGGTGTCCTCATGCATACGGAACTGCAATTGATGGTGAAAGCGGGGCTGACTCCATCCCAGGCTCTGGCCGATGCTACCTCCGTACCCGCGAAGGTGTTCGGCTTTTCCGATCGCGGCCGAATCGCGCCGGGGGCTGCGCGCCGACTTGCTGCTGGTGCGCGGCGATCCGACCCACGACATTGGCACAACGCGCGACATCGTTGCAGTTTGGAAGCAGGGCGTGCGCGTCGATCGCGAAGGCTTCCGCGACCAGGTCGCGCAACAGAACGCGGCGTGGCGCTTCGGTGCGGGATGGATGCCTACGGCAAACACGCCCTCGCGGATCTCAGTCAGAACGAACGATGGCGGCCCAGGACACGCACGGTCGACAATGGTTCTAAGCGGTGAAGTGAAACCGGGACACGGCCTTCTATACGGCGGAGCCGAATACTCTCCTCGTCTCGCCTATCCGATGGCGACCGGAGATATTTCAGGGATACCTCGAATCACATTCTGGACGCGCGGCGACGGCGAGACTTACACCCTAACTCTGTATCCGGCCGACGGAACGCCAACCACCAAGTACTTTGTGGCTGGCGAAAAATGGACGCAGGTCGCTTTCCAATTCACCGACTTCGGCACCGACGGAACGAATGTCGCTTTAGTTGAAATCGCGAGTGCGACGCCGGGACCTTTCCATCTCGAACTCGCGGGCGCCCATATGGGAGCGCATCGATGGCTCGGGGTCGCTATCGGCAACCAACCAAACGTAGCCAGGATCAATTCCGTGGACAAACACTCGCCGGCGGAAAGGGCCGGCCTTAGACCGGGCGACTTGATTGCGGACTTCAATGGAAAGCCGCTTCGAAAGCCGGAAGACGTACGCCTTCTGTTGGCGCAGACTCACGTGGGCGATAGAGTTCCGATCGAAATCGAGCGCAATGGCAAACGCCAGCAGCTGACTATCGAGGTGGCTGAGCGTCCCGGTTGAAACTCCCTGCACGATGCGGCGGTTGGCGATTTCTGAGAACTTGCCGTCCGCAACTTCCGCGCGCCGCGCACTTGTCAAACGCGCTCCAGAAATGAACACTGGTTGCGATGCCCGATATCGCTGACATCCGGCGCGATTTCACGCTACTCGCCACGCGCGAGCCGATTCCGCTGGCTCGCGGGGCGCTGCTCATCGCGCACGAGGAATATCCCGCGATCGAAGTCGAGAAGTATCTCGACAAGCTCGCGGCGCTGGCGCGCGAGGCCGAGATGGTCGTCAAAATGGGCAACGACACCATCGAGAAGATTCAGCTTCTGTCGCATTTTCTGTTCGAGCAGAAAGGCTTCGAGGGCAACCGCGAGGAATACGCCGACCCGCGCAATTCGTTTTTGAACGAAGTCATCGATCGCCGTCGCGGCATCCCGATCACGCTGTCGATCATCTATCTCGAAATCGGCAAGCGCCTGGGCCTGAATCTCCATGGCGTTGGCTTCCCGACTCATTTCCTGGTCAAGGCGGTTGACGAGCGCGGCGAGCTCATCATTGATCCGTTTTATGACGGCGCCATCCTGACCCTCGAGGAAATTCGCGCGCGCCTCACCCAAGTCTACGGGCAGCCGGTCGACCTTTCGCCCGCGCATCTGAAGCCGGTCGGCACCCGCCACATTCTGGTCAGGATGCTGCGCAACCTGAAGGCGTTGTACCTGAAGAACTCGGACTCGACGCGCGCGCTATCGGCGCTCGATCGCATCCTGCTACTGGATCCGCGCTCGCTGGAAGAACTGATGGAGCGGGGTGCGCTTTACGAGAGTCTCGAATGTTTCAAGGCCGCGCTCGACGACTTTCAGAGTTTTCTGTCGCAAGCTCCCGAGCACACCGCCTCGGAAACCGCGCGCGAGGCCGTGATGCGGCTGGCGCGCCAAGTCGATCGCATCAACTGACTCTTACACAACGTGGCGCAAGCTCTTCATAAAGCCGACTTCTTCGAGGCGAGCCGCGCGGGAGTTGCCGACCTCGAGCTGCGTCGCAAGCTGGAAAATGCGAGCGGGCGACACCTCGAGCACGTTGCCGAGATGCGCGCGGAGTTCCCGCCGTTCGAGGCTGAACGCGACGAGGCGCGCCGCATCAAGGA
>JBGPMZ010000579.1:0-2555 GCA_041487255.1 Binataceae bacterium (SeqCode)
ATTCCCGGATGCGGCAGCGAGTCAGGGTCGACCGGATGATAGCCCATCGCGACGTCCATGAAGATCGCAGTGTCGCGCACCGTGCGCGTCAGCGCGCCGACCACCGAGGTGTCGTTCCATTGCAGCATTCCCAGCGAGGAATCCATCGGGATCCGGCCGAATGACGGCTTGAGCCCGAAGCATCCGACGTAGCACGCGGGAATTCGAATCGAGCCGCCGCCATCGGAGCCGGTCGCGAGCGGCACCACGCCACCTGCGATCGCCGCCGAACTTCCGCCCGAGGATCCCCCCGGCGTGCGCTCGAGGTTCCAAGGATTGCGGGTCGGGCCGAACAGCAGATTCTTGGTGAACGCGGTGTAGCCGAATTCGGGCGCGTTGGTTTTTCCGATCACGATGGCACCGGCCGCCTTGAGCCGCGCAACCTGAACCGAATCTTCTTTGGGCATCAGATTCTTGAACGGCTTCGACCCATGCGTCGTCGGCAGGCCCGCCGCATCTTCGAGGTCCTTCACGCCGAGCGGCAGCCCAGCGAGCGGTCCGATTTCGTCCTTGCGCGCGATTTTGTCATCCAGCGCCCGCGCCTCGGCCATCGCCGCGTCGGCGCGCAACGCGACGAATGCGTTGATCTTCGGGTTGGTCGCCTCGATGCGCTCGATGGTGGCCGCCATCAGCTCGCTCGGTTTCAGCTCGCGCCGCCGAATCATCGCCGCGAGTTCGTATGCTGGTTTGAAAAAGAGATCGCCCGCCATGGTTCGTATCCTCAAATAATGATGATGATGGTGGACTGACTCTTACTACGAAGCTCTGAAAATTAGAACGAGCGGTTGCGACAGTTGGGCCAATGCGTCACAAGAGTTCTTTGCGCGAGTTGACCCCCTAACGTCTGTTAGGTAGATTGAGGATGAGCAAACTGATGGTCCGTAGCACTCACAAAAGCGCCAGCCGCGCCGGCAAGGTGATCGAGATACATCGCGCACCAGATACGCGCGAGCGGGTTTTGTCGGTCGCGCAGGCGCTGTTCGCCGAGCACGGCTATCGCGGCACCAGCCTGCGCGATATCGCGCGCCGGATCGGCATCAAGGCGCCCTCGTTGCTGCATCATTTTCCCTCCAAGGAACAACTCTACGTCGCGGTGCTGGACAAGATTTTCGAGGGGATGGAGGAATCCGCGCAGCAGATGCTGTCGGGCCGCGGCGGCTATCACGAGGGTTGCCGCGCTGCGATCGTCGGCGCGATCGATTACATCGCGGCGAGCCCGGACTCGATGCGCATCATCTGGCACGAAATGACCGAGGAGAGCGGGGTCGGACGCCAGCTCCTGAAACGGCGCGTTCCGCCGCTCTTCGCGATGGGCGTGAACTTCATCTTCCGCGGCCAGCGCGCCGGCGAGTTCCGCGAGGAAGTCGATCCGTTTCATTTTTTGCTCAGCCTCAATTCAATCACCATCGGATTCTTCACCACCGCGGCGATGGTCCGGCGGCTGTGGGGCAACAACCTGCTCGAGCCCGCAGTGATCGAGCGCCGCAAGCGCGAAGTTATCGATATGGTCGAACGGACCTTGTTTGTCATGCGCAAGGTGGAAGCAAACGCTCCGCCGCTCACTTAAGGCCGCTCGCCAACACTCATCCGCAAAAAGGAGACCCGCTCAGCAATGAAACTCGGAACATTCTACGAGCATCAACTGCCGCGCCCATGGAACGAAGGCGATGAACTCAAACTCTTCCAGGACGCACTCGATCAGGTCGAACTCGCCGACCAACTCGGTATCGATCATATGTGGGAAGTGGAGCATCACTTCCTCGAAGAGTATGCGCACTCGTCGGCGCCGGAGATTTTTCTCGCCGCGTGCAGTCAGCGCACCAAGAACATCCGCCTCGGCCACGGCATCGTGCTGCTGCCGCCCGGTTACAACCATCCCGCGCGAGTCGCGGAGCGAATCGCGACGCTCGATCTGGTGAGCAACGGCCGCGTCGAATTCGGCACCGGTGAATCCTCGGCGGAACTGGAACTCGGTGGCTTTGGGATTCCGCGCGGCGACAAGCGCGATATGTGGATGGAATCGCTCGGCGCGATCGCCAGGATGATGGTCGAGAATCCGTTCCAGGGCCACGAAGGAAAATACTTCAACATGCCGGTGCGCAACGTGGTGCCCAAGCCAGTGCAGAAGCCGCATCCGCCGCTATGGGTCGCATGCTCGCGCCGCGAGACGATTCACCTCGCCGCGAAGCTGGGAATCGGCGCGCTCACGTTCGCATTCATCTCGCCCGAGGAAGCCAAGCAGTGGGTGGACGATTACTACACCACGCTGGCCAACGAATGTGAGCCGATCGGATACGCAATCAACGCGAACATCGCGATCGTGACCGGCTTCATGTGCGACAAGGACGAGCAGCGCGCGCGTGCGATGGGCGAGGAGGGGCTCAACTTCTTTTCCTACGCGCTGGGGCATCATTACTTCTTCGGCCAGCACGAAGTCGGCAAGACCAACATCTGGAACAATTTCAAGCGCAACAAGTTCCAGATGCCGGGGATGGGCGGCGAGGCCGCCTGCGTCG
>JBGPMZ010000580.1:0-2547 GCA_041487255.1 Binataceae bacterium (SeqCode)
CCCGGCTTCGAAGTTAACCTGAGATGTCTCGGGATACTGGATCGTCCGCCGGAGCCTGTCATCGGGCGGCCATTCGGCCGACCCGGTGGCGGACGATGACAGTTGAAATTGCACCCTAGAGTAATCCCGACCAGACAGGAAATGCACAATGGAATACGCTCCTGCCGATCTCTCCCCCCGTGAGTGCTACAAGGTGCTGACGGGGTTCGTGCTGCCGCGGCCGATCGCCTGGGTGACAACGGTTGGCCCCACCGGCGTGGTCAACGCCGCGCCGTTCAGCTTCTTCAACGTATTCTGCGAGGATCCGCCGCTCTGCATGTTCGCCGCCAGCCCGGGACCGGACGGCCTGCTCAAGGACACGGTGGTCAACATCCAGCGTACCGGGGAGTTCGTGGTCAACCTCGCCGATGAGCCGCTGGCGCGCGCGATGCATGATTCCAGCGGCGACTTTCCGCCCGAAATCGGCGAGCCCAACTATCTCGGACTGAAACTGGCGCCCTCGACAAAAGTCGCCGTGCCGCGATTGGCCGACGCGCCCTGGGCGATGGAATGCAAGACCTGGAAAACCATCGAAGTGAATGGTGACCGGCAGCTCATCATGGGGGAAGGCATCAACTTCCACATCCGCGACGAATTGTGGGATACCAACACCATGCGCGTGCACATGGACCGCTATCATCCGGTCGGGCGCATGTTCGCCGACCGCTACTGCCGGACCGACGACCGGATGGTGTTTCCTCCGGCGGAGGGAGCGGCTGGCGCGTAGGTTCGTCATGGCGAGGAATGATAGCGACGAAGCAATAGCGAGTAATTCATTCAGAGCTACTGACCAGAAACCACTTGTATTCCGACGGCGTGAGTATTCTCGTGGCAAGGACTATCATGAGTGTATGATAAACGTAGCCGCTCCATGAAATTTCGCCGGGCGATCGTCCCTTCCAAAATACTTCGTTGCATCGCCGGTGCGTGCTTCGCGCTGGCTGTGGTGCTGCTCATATCGCCTCGCCATGCGCTTGCAGCACCCAACACGGCCGTTGCGACGAACGATTTTCTCGATAGCATCGGCGTCGTTACCACGTTCCCCGATCGAGGCCAGCCGTTGGCTAGGACGATCGAGATGGTCCGCTATTGCGGCTTTCGATGGGTGAGAGCGGGAATAGAGGGGCTAAGCGATAACGGCCCCACAACCATCCAGACCTTTCTCGATCTACATCGCGAAACCGGCGTGCGGCTGAGCTGGGGATTGGTCAGCGGTGGGACTGATGTGAAGAAGCTGGTGGAAACGGGCAAGGTGCTCGCTGAAGCCGGTGCGCTACTCGCGTTCGAGGGCAACAACGAGCCGAACAACTGGGGCGTCACCTATCAGGGCGAGAAAGGCGGCGGTCGCGAGCCTTCGTGGATGGCCGTCGCAAAGCTTCAGCGCGACCTGTACCAGGCCGTCAAGAGCGACCCGGTGCTTGCGAAATATCCTGTCTGGTCGATCTCGGAACCCGGCGCGCAGCGAGATAACGTCGGCCTTCAGTTTCTGACCATCCCGCCCGGCGCCCAAACCCTGATGCCCGACGGCACAAAGTACGCCGACTACGCCAACGTACACAACTACATCTATCATCCGCATTCGCCGTATCCGGCGGACAACAAGACGTGGGACGCTGCCGATCCAACTGCCGCAGCCAAAGTAGACGGGCTGTTTGGCAACTTCGGCGTCACGTGGGCGAGACGGTTTCGGGGCTACACCCAAGAACAGCTCAATACGCTGCCGCGTGTCACGACCGAGACCGGTGCCAATATCGGAGGGTTAGTCACGGAAGAGATGCACGGCTTGAATCTGATGCACTTGTACCTCGCGCAGTTCAAGCGTGGCTACGCCCGTACATCGGTCTATCTGTTGCGGGACCGTACCGACGAAGCCGGCAACCAATCCTTCGGCTTCTACCAGGCCGACTATTCACCCCGTAAGGCCGCGATCTACCTTCACAACCTTACGACCATTCTGGCGGACAAAGGCAACCTCGCCAACCCCGGCCAGCTCGACTTCGCGATCGCGAACCAACCCAAAACCGTTCATGAGCTGCTCCTGCAGCACAGCGACGGCACGTTCCAACTGATCGTGTGGGGTGAACGCTTGAGCGGCCAAGACCGCGTGACGGTCGATTTTGGCGTCACGCGCGCGTCGGCAAGGATCTACGATCCAACAACTGGCGTTGAGCCTGTCAAAACGTTGACCAACGTCAGTTCGCTCGAACTTACCCTCAGCGACCATCCAATTGTGATCGCCATTTCACCTGGCAGGCAATGAGGGAGCCCCCTCTCTCTCTTTGCATTCCCCCCTTGTCAATCCCCAGCGATTCAAGCGTTCCGCCTCCCGCCCAAGTTCAACAGCCTGCTGGAGGCCTTCAGGCGACTCGAAGAAGGCCGGAAGGACTTCAGGGCCGGCCAAAGTGCCCAGTTTCATTTCGGTCGGGGAAAATTGGCGCGCCATGGTCGATGAAGATGGGCACTATTGCTTCGCTGTGGCGCTATGATGCCGGCGCCCGCAACACACCC
>JBGPMZ010000581.1:0-2547 GCA_041487255.1 Binataceae bacterium (SeqCode)
CCTCGCGCAGCCTCGACGAGTAGCGACGCATCTCATCCTGAATTCGCAATGCCGCATGGAGCGCGCGCTGCGGATGGTCCTCGTGCGCGAGCGGCGCGCCGAACAGCGCGAAGATGCCGTCGCCGGTCGATTGCGCGGCGTAGCCATCGTAACGCCGGACCGCATCGATCATCAGCTTCAATGCGGGATCGACGATGGCGCGTGCTTGCTCGGGATCGAGGTCCTCCATCAGGTCCATCGACCCCTTGATGTCCGCGAACACTATGGTGACCGTCTTGCGCTCGCCGTCCAAAGAGCCGGCTTCAGAGGATTCTGGAGTGACACGTATACCGGGTTTCTCCGACGCGGCTCCGTTTGGTGCGGATGGCGAGGTCAGCGCGGCGGCGCACTGGGAACAGAAGCGCGCGTTGGCCGCATTCTGGGCGCCGCATTTTGCACACGTCGCTGCGAGGGGCGCCGCACATTGGCTGCAGAACCTCGAGCCGGGTGCATTTTCGCTCGCACATTTTTGGCAACGCATGTTTTCTGGTGTGGGCCTATCTTGACCGCTGGATCCGACTAAATCCAGCGCGCGTTGACAATCATCCGAGCCATCGATAGGTGTTACGCGCGCATCGTCGCGTTGCGCACCAAATGAATGATCCGAACGATAAATCCGTCGGTCGATCTGCCGATGAATCCTCCGCAACTGAGCGTGAAGACGACGGTTCCGAACGCGAGGTGGAACAGCTTGCGAAAGAGCTCGCCGACAAGCTGCGCTCGCTGAAAAATCGCGACGAGCTGACCGACTACGCGGTGAGCCTGCTGCGCGAGAGCAACGAGGAAGCCGGGCAGCATGAAAATCAGCAGCGGATGGTCGCCAAGGCCTCGAAGGGGGATCCGTTCAATCCGATCGCATTTGGAATCCCGCTGCTGGTTATCGGCGCGGTGTTGTGCGCCACCGGCATCCTGATAGGCCCGGGGCTCGGCGTGATCGGGATCGGCGTGCTGATGGTGCTTTACGGGCTGGTGGTCTCGCTTTTCAGCCGGCGCGAGAAGCGGATCGAGTGAGGTGGGGAGCGAAGCGGTGAGCTTGGTCCATCAGCAGGGTTTTATTGCGCACATGAACATCAATTAGATAATCTTAAGTTCGCGCGGTGAGGAAGTCGGGCGCGTGGGCGTTGAAAAGTATAGAGTCTTTTAGATAATCATCAAGATCGGACACACGACAAACGACGGGAAGGGAAAAGGCTGCTGCTTAGGCAGCCGTTAGTTCAGTAATGGCCAAATTCGACTGGAACGAAACCAAGCGGCAGATCATCGAATCGCAGGCCTGGCAATCGATCTTCCGCCATGGCTATGAGGACACCCCGCGCAACCGCATCCTGATGGTGTCGGGCAACATCTGGTTGCACCTGCATCCATCGAAAGTGCAGAAGCACACGGTGCGATTGCGCTTCACCTGGTGCATGGGCGGGATCACTTTTCTGCTCTTCCTGGTGACCGTCATCACCGGCGTCTACCTGATGTTCTACTACCGGCCGACTGCCGAATACGCCTACGCAGACATGAAGTATCTCGAATTCGACATGCCATTCGGGATGCTGATGCGCAACATGCATCGATGGGCCGCGCACGGGATGGTGATCGCGGTGTGGCTGCACATGTTCCGCGTCTTCATGACCGGATCGTACAAACCGCCGCGGGAGTTTAACTGGGTCGTCGGCGTGATTCTGCTGGTGCTGACGCTGCTGCTCTCGGTCACCGGATACTTGCTGCCCTGGGATCAGCTTTCGATTTGGGCGGTCACCGTCGGATCGAACATGGCGCGCGCCACCCCGCTGCTCGGGCATGGGGGCCCGTTCCATGAAGTGATGGGCGTCAATCCGATCTACGATGCGCGCGCGTTCATCTTCGGGGGCGCGGAAATCGGACCGCATACGCTGTTGCGCTTCTACATCCTGCACTGCATCTTCTTCCCGCTGGTCGCGAGCCTGTTCATGGCGGTGCACTTCTGGCGAATTCGCCGCGACGGAATGTCGGGACCGCTCTAATACTATAGTTGACGCGCTATGGGTGAATTGTTTTCAGGATTGCTGCGCACGGGAATCGTGCGCGTGCTCTTTGTGCCGATGGTGATGGGTCTCATCATGTACGGATTGTGGGTGCTCGCCGCTCCGCCGAAGGATCTCGACGAGGACGATACTCATGCGCAAAGTCGATAGTCGCGCAGAGGGTTGATCATGGCTACCGAAGGTAGTGGACCGATGATGCGAGCGGCAGGCGCCGGGGCGGGCGCGGTTTCCGCGGGTGGCGCCGCTCGAGCCGTTGCGGCGCCGGGCGGCAAGCGCGAGGTTCCGATCAAGAAGGCCGGATCGGGAATCGAGGAGAAGCTCCATACCTGGCCGTTCCTGGTGCGCAATGAATTCCTGATGGCGCTGCTCGTCACCGCAGTGCTGACCATCTGGTCGCTGACGATCAACGCGCCGCTGGAGGAGCCCAGCAATCCGACCCGCACCCCCAATCCCTCGAAGGCGCCCTGGTACTTCCTCGGGTTGCAGGAAATGC
>JBGPMZ010000582.1:0-2544 GCA_041487255.1 Binataceae bacterium (SeqCode)
TGAAGAGGCGGAGCCGCATTCCCTGGCGCCTCCGGGTATCTACGGCCAGGGAGGCGGCAAGATAGGTGCGCTCATTCTGTCGCCCCTTGTCCAGGTCCAGCCTGAACCGCACAAGAACTCACACGATTTCAACCACTACTCGATGTTGAAGAGCATCGAAGATATGTTTCAACTAAAGCCTCCTCGGTCACGCCGGCGACGAGCAAATCGAAATCTTTCAGCACTGCGGCGTCTTCAAGTAGCGGGTACCAAGTATCGCTGAAGCCGTCACTTAACGAGGTAGACCGTGTCGCCGAGGTCGAGGCCGCCGTCGCCCTCGATCGCGGTGAACGCACCCACGCGCGCTCGCCGCTCGGATTGCGGCTGTGCTCGACCTCAGGCAGGCGTCCCTTGGCGAAGCGGCGTCGCAGGAACATCCGTTCCCGATCCGTCTACGCATGCTAAACTAAGCCGATGCGCATCCTCACCACATCCGCGCTATTTCTGTTCCTCGCCGGGGCCACGCTCGCCGCAGACTCTCCCGCGCCGACCGAATTTGGCGGCGTTTCGCTCGGCGCTTCTTTGCACGAGCTCAAGGCGCGATACCCCGAGGCCTCGCGAAATCCCGACAGCGACCGCCATTTCCAGGTCTATCAGGTCCCTGCGCTCAAGGGCGCGAGCGTCAAGTCCCCCGGGGCATTTCAAATCTATCAAGGCCATGTCGTAGGCGGGCAGATTCTGCTCGATTCGCACAACGCACAGCATTGGTTCGACGCGATGGTCGTGCGATACGGCAAGCCGGACAGTTGCACCTACTGCAACGATCCCGAAAGCGCGACCGCGGTGTGGCATTGGGACAACGGGACGACGCTCAAGATCGAAGGCGAGATGCTGACGGAACTCACCGGCGAAGGCGTGACGCAACGCGCGGCATGGCTGGCGCACGGCGACCTCAACGAACTGGCGGATAACGGCGACGAAACCACCGACGACGGTGGTGCGCCAGTAGCGGTGTCTCGCAAACCTCGTCATGCCGAAAGCCACGAAGCTTCCACCGCTCAGCCGGCGCCGCACCAGGCGCGCGCGTCGGGATGGCACGGCTACTACCACGACATGAACTCGCGCCTCGAGCGATGGCTGGGATGGAGCAAGTAGCGATTGTGATCGCCGTCGAACCCCGGTAAGCCTCACGCGTGCAGTGGGCTAACCTCAAGATGACCACGCTCCCGCCCGGGCCCGGATTCATCGAGACTTTCAACTTCGTGCGCAATCCGTTCAAGTTCATGGACGATTGTGCGCGCCGTTATGGCGACTGGTTCACCGTGCGCGTTCCCGGCGTCTCTCCCTTCGTCTTCACCAGCGATCCTGCCGCGATTCGCGAGGTCTTTCTCGGCGATCCTGAGCAACTGCACGCCGGCAAAGCTAATCGCCCACTCGGCGCATTCATGGGCGAGAAATCGGTGCTGTTCCTCGATGGCGCCGCGCATCTGCACGAGCGACGCCTCCTCCTGCCCGCGTTTCAGGGCGAGCGCATGAGGGCCTATGGCGCCATGATGAGGGAGATCGTACGCGAGGCGATCGCGCGATTCCCCATCGGCGAGGCTTTCCCGCTTCATCCGCGGATGCGCGCGATCACTTTCGACGTCATCATGCGCGCGGTGTTCGGGCTGGACGATTCCACCGATGCTGCGCGCTTGAAAGAAGCCATCCGAAAATTCTTCGCCGTGTCGACCGGCCGCTTCGGCGCCCTCCTTCAGCTTCCCGCAATGCAGATCGATCTCGGGCCGTGGAGTCCGTGGGGACGAATCGTGCGCCTCAATCGCGAGGTCGAGGCGCTGCTGTTCGCGGAGTTTACGCGCCGCCGCGAGGAAAATCGTTCCGGCCGTGAGGACATACTCTCGATGCTGCTGCTCGCGCGCGACGAGAACGATGCTCCGATGAGCGATCGCGTCCTGCGCGACGAGATGATGACGCTGATTCTGGCTGGCCACGAGACCACCGCGGCCTCGCTCGCGTGGGCCGTCAATCGGTTGGTATCGAATCCCGAGGTGATGGAGACCGCGAAGTCGGAGGTCGCAAAGGCGTCGCCGGATGCGGACCCGAACTCCCTCAAATATCTCGACGCCGTGATCAACGAAACGATGCGCCTCGACACGGTGGTGCCGAATGTTGGACGCGAGGTGCAGGTGCCTATGAAGATCGCGGGGCGCGACGTTCCCAAGGGCGTCGTGCTCGCGCCCTGCATTTATCTCACGCATCGGCGCGCCGATCTGTGGCCCGAGCCGGAGAAATTCAACCCGTCGCGATTTCTCGAGATGCGGCCGAATCCATACACGTTTTTCCCATTCGGTGGTGGGACGCGCCGATGCATCGGGGCCGCCTTCGCGACTTACCAGATGAAGGTGGTGTTATCGGAGCTACTGAGGAGCGTGGACCTGGCGCCGGCGTCGGGCTACACGGCGAGACCCATCCGCTCGAGCATCGCGCTGGCCCCATCGGAAGGTATGCCGGTCAGGGTCGTGCGCTCGGTTTCATGACAAGGGCGCAAGATCGCGCAGATCAAAA
>JBGPMZ010000583.1:0-2540 GCA_041487255.1 Binataceae bacterium (SeqCode)
GCGGACGATCTGCTTTTGGTACTCCGAGCAGCGCCGCGATCACGTCTAGCGGGACCTTCGCCGACAAATCGGTGACGAAATCGCATTCGATCATCGAACCGCCGTTGCGATGGGACGCGGCGACCTCGTCCATAACCTCGTTGGTGATTTCCTGCACCTCGTGTTCGAGCGATCTGACCGCGCGCGGAGTGAAGCGGCGATTGACCAGGTCGCGATACTTGGCGTGCTCGGGTGGATCCATGTTGAGCAAATGACGGAACAGCATGTCGCCGCCTTCGATATATTGATCCTTGGTCGAGACCAGCAGCCGCGGCCCGTTGAGGAAGATCTTCGGCTGGCGCGCGATTTCGACGATATCGGCATGCTTGGTGATCGCCCAGAACGGATCGACGTTGGGACGATCGTACCAATAGACCGGCGCGTGCCTGCGCAGATAAGTCCATTCGGCGTGCGGATAACCGTTCTTCTCGTAATGAGGTCCAGCGACTATCTCGAGGGTGTCGAGGTTGAGCGATTCGGTGTTGGGAGTTTCCACTTTTGACCGCCTTAGTCTTCGACGCTGATCGCCTGGCGCGGGCAAAGCTTGATCGCGAGTTTGAGCTTTTCCTGGAGCGCGGCGGGAGGATTTTCCAGTTTGACGAAGGACTTGTCGTCGTCGCGAACTTCGAACAGTTCAGGCGCGACATCGGAACAGCGCGCATTGCCCTCGCAGGCGTGGCGGTCCACTACGATTTTCATAGTTCCTCGATTGCGATTGGAGTCGGGCTTGGCACCCGCGCCAGTGTGCTATGCGCCTTCGCGACTGCGAAAACCGCTGGTCGGCTCGGGCGGCAAATTCAACACATCCTTGGGAAAGAAGCCGCTAAGATATTCGATGATATCGCGCATCGACACAACCCCGACCGGGCGCCCTTCCTCATCGGTCAGCGGCACATGGCGAAAACCCTCGAGGCACATCTTGTTCAGCGCGTACGCGACGATCGCGTCGGCCTGCAAGGTCACCGGATCGCGTGTCATGTAGGGACGGATCGGCGTGCGTTCGAGATCGATGTTCGTCCCCACCACCTTCATCAGCACGTCACGCTCGGTGAAAATGCCGGACAGCTTGCCGTCGCGCGTGGCCAGAACGCAGCCCTGGCGATGCTCGCGCATCTGGCGCAGTGCGTCGTCGAGAGGAGTTTGTTCGTCGAGAATTAGGCCGTGGTTCGACAGCGCGTTTTTGAGCGTCTCGCGCAACAGAGCGGAACCCAGCTCGGTGGATTCGAGTTTTTCTTCCTCGTGGTCAAACGAGTCGACATCTTCGCGGGAAAGTTCGGGATTAAGAGGGGTAGCCATCATTTGCCTCCCCATCGAAGGGATGTGGTTACGAGGACGCTATTCCGGCGCCAATCGAGTAGCAAGCCGCGCGTCCAAAGAAAACGCGGACGCATTGCTGCGCCCGCGTCATCGCTTTGTCTCCGGGTAGAGAAGGAGCGATTAGTTCTCGATTTGCCAGAGCTTGCGCGCGACTTCCGCCGAGCGCTTAACGAACTTGGTGCCGAGGTCGTGCTGCGCCTCGAAAATCGGCGCGAGCGCGGTTGACTTGGCCCACTCGGTTGCGCTGGCCTGGTAGTCCAGCACGCCGTTGGCGACCTTCTCGCTGGTATCGATGTACCATGCGGCGACCTTCTTGATGCCGTCGGTGCTGAACATCTGACTGCTGAAACCGGCCAGGCTTTCGCTCATCTTCTCTGCGCGTTCCTTTGCTTTTCCTTCCACTTCGAACCTCCGATAGTTGATAATGTTGTACGCGGAGCTGTCTCCGCGGCTGGGCGCCTCAAACTTAACCATCGATCGCGCTTGCGCGCGCGGACTTTCGTCACGCATGCGACGAAAACCGCAACTTGTGTCGCGTCCAATTAGTCGCGATCGATAAGCCATTTGCCGATTTCCGGCCATAGCTTCTTAATTGCCGGACCACTCACCGCCGCACCGATGTGTCCGGTCGGAAAATGCAGGTTGCGCTTGTCTTCCGAGCCGACGAACTCGGGCAGCGGCTTGCTTGCGTTCGGATGCACCACGTCATCATGATCGGCGATGACGTTAAGCAGCGGCGCGGTGATGTTGGTGAGGTTCACCAATTCCCGCCCGACCTCCATCAGATTGCGATAGAGCTTGTTCTCGCGTGCGAGCTCGTTGGTCAACTCGCGGAAGATCTGCCCTGCCAGCGGCACGTCGCTCTGCATCCATTTCTCGAACAGCTCGAAGGTCTCGGCATAATTTTCGCGCGACTGATTCTTGTAACGCCCGACATACTTGTCGATCAGATGATGAGTCGGGTTCATCGCGGTGAAGAACGAGTTCATCATCCACGCCGGGCAGTTGCCGTAGATCGAAGTGATGGTGTCGGCGATCGCCGGGTTCATCGCATCCGCGAAGTTCGTGATCGGCAGATCGCGGTTGCTCATGTCGAACGGAATCGTGAGCGTGATCAGATTCTTGATGTTGCGCTGATGAAGCGCGGTGTAAATCAGCGAGAGCAGCGCGCCGAAGCAGTAGCC
>JBGPMZ010000584.1:0-2539 GCA_041487255.1 Binataceae bacterium (SeqCode)
AGCGCTAGGATTTTCGCTCTCCAGGCTATGCTTCGAAGGTCCCGAGGATGATCTCCGCCTCACCACCAACACACAGCCCGCGATGGTCACGGTTGCCATCGCTGCGATGCGGGTGTTCGAAGCTGAATGCGTTATTGCTCCACTAAGCACTGCTGGACATAGTTTAGGTGAATATAGCGCGCTTGTGGCTGCTAGGGCGATTTCGCTTCCCGATGCTGTTCGCGCGGTCCGCGAGCGCGGTCGCCTGATGCAGGAGGCGTGTCCTCCTGGGCATGGTGCGATGGCTGCGCTCATAGGCCTCGAACCCGATGTCGTCAACGAGATCTGCGCGACAGTTTCCACCGATGGCCAAATCGCGGTGCCCGCGAATCTCAACGCTCCCGGCCAAATCGTCATCGCGGGTCATGCCGCCGCAGTCCGGCGCGCCATCGATATCGCCAAGGAGCGCGGCGCGACGATGTCGGTCGAGCTCAACGTCAGCGCGCCATTTCATTGCCCGCTGATGAAGCCTGCGCAGGATGCCATGACGCCGATTCTTCGTGCGCTTACGATCGCGCCGCTCAAGTTCCCCGTCATTGCCAACGTCACCGCCACGCCCAACAGCGATCCGGCGAAGGTCGCCGATCTTCTTATCGAGCAAATCACCGCGCCGGTCCGATGGACCGAGTCGATGGAGCAGCTCGGCAAGCTTGGCGTGACCGACGCCATCGAATTCGGATGCGGCAGGGTTCTGATGGGCCTGATGCGCCGCATCAACAAGAGCATTCGGGTGCGCCCGCTCGAGGACTTGGCGTCGCTCAAAGCGATCGGCGAGGCTTTCGCGCCAACCAAAAGCTGAACTGTCGTCATCCGAAGCGACCGGGCGTGACAATCGCCGGCCGGCGAAACTTGCCTATCCCGCATCAACTCCATATGCTCCCCCAATCGACCTTGCATCTGAATTGTCCGGCGGCTGCATCCGAGTTGCCGAGGAGGAATCGCAATCCCGATGGCTGACAACATCGAAGTAAAAGTGCGCGAGAAAATCGCCGAGCAGCTCGGCGTCGCCGCCGACGAAGTCAAACCCGAGTCCTCCTTTATCGAAGACCTCGGCGCCGACTCGCTCGACATCGTCGAACTGGTGATGGCGCTCGAAGAAGAATTCAATATCGAGATCTCCGACGAAGACGCCGAGAAGATCCGCACCGTCAAAGACGTGGTGGGTTACATCCAGGCCCACAAGAGCTGATCCGCCGCGATTCCACCACCTCAAAATACCGCAGTTCGGGATGGCGGCGCGTGGCCGCCCGTCATTCCAAATTTCGATGAGCTCGCCGAGTTCGCAGGCTCCGAGAGGATGGGCATGGGTGATGAAGAGGACTGCGCCAGGTTCTGAGCATGCGGTGTCCGTTCTGCCGTCATAAGGGTAACCGCGTCGTCGATTCCCGGATGTCGGGCGACGGCGCCACCATTCGCAGGCGCCGCGTCTGCTCCGCGTGTAAGAAGCGCTTCACCACTTACGAGCGGGTCGAAGAGGCCGCTCCGATGGTGGTGAAGAAAGACGGGCGGCGCGAGCCGTTCGATCGCGCGAAAATCATCGCCGGCATCAAGCGCGCCTGCGAGAAACGCCCGGTCTCGATGGAGACCATCGAGCAGATTGCCGATCGGGTCGAAAGCTCGGCGCTGGAGCGCGGAGAGCGCGAGGTGGCGAGCACCTTCATCGGCAGCGCGCTGATGAGCGAGCTGCATGAGATCGATCAGGTCGCATACGTGCGCTTCGCGTCGGTCTATCGGTCATTCAAAGACATCGATGAGTTCATGCACGAGCTGGAGGATCTGATTCGCCTGCGCAAGGCGGCTCCCGCGCGTCCGACGCCGTCTCACACGCGCGAGAAAAAGGGCGAGGCCGCATCCTACGAACTGAAGCCTCCGAAGGAATGATGCGCTCAAGCGAAGCGCGCTTTCTCTGTCATTCTGAGGTTAGCGAAGCGCAGCCGAAGAACCTCGGGAGCGCCTCACGATCGAATGTCACTTCAGCACGCGATGGTTGCCCTCCTGAATGCCACGCATCGGAGGTACCACGCGCATGCTGAAAGCGTCACTCGCACCAGCACCTCTGCCGAGGTTCTTCAACTTCGCTAGGGCTCACTTCAGAATGACACGGGAAGAAAGGTGCGCTCGTCGATGACCACCTCCCGGCCAGACCTCGAACGCGACTCCCGCCTGATGGAGGAAACTATCGCGCTCGCCGAATCCGCCCTCGGATTCACCTCGCCTAATCCCGCTGTCGGATGCGTTATCGTCGCGGGCGGCAAAATCATCGCGCGTGGCGCGACCGCCGTCGGAGGGCGACCGCATGCCGAAACCGTCGCGCTCGCAAAAGCCGGCGCACGGGCGCGCGGCGCGACCGCATACGTATCGCTTGAGCCATGCGCGCATTTCGGCAATACGCCGCCATGCGCGAATGCGCTGGTCGACGCCGGCATCAAACGCGTCGTCGTCGGATGCGGCGATCCGTTTCCGATGGTGCGCGGCAAAGGCATCGCCATCCTGCGCAAGG
>JBGPMZ010000585.1:0-2533 GCA_041487255.1 Binataceae bacterium (SeqCode)
ACGCGATGGCGAGGTTGGCGGAGCGCATTGCCCTCGAGTTCGTGAAGCCCGTCTCATTGGGAGGTCGAGACGTCACGGTGACCACAAGCATCGGAGTTGCGCAAGGCAGCGGCGACGATGTCGATGCGCTGCTGCGCAACGCAGACGTGGCGATGTACACCGTCAAGAATCGCGGCAAGCGGGGTTACGCGATCTTCGAGCCCAGCATGCATGCCGCGGTGATGGAGCGTGTGAACCTCGAGGCGGACTTTTCCAAGGCATTGGAGCGAGGAGAGTTCAGGCTGGTCTATCAGCCGATCGTCGAATTGGAGACCGGCAACTTCGCCGGTGTCGAAGCATTGGTGCGATGGCATCATCCCTCGCGCGGCGTGGTACCGCCCGCGATCTTCATCCCGCTGGCAGAAGAAAACAGCGAGCTCATCGTCCCGCTCGGCAGATGGGTATTGCGGGAAGCGTGCCGTCAGGGGAAAGTCTGGCAGGATCTCAGTCTGCCGGGCACCGCCTTTCATATCGCAGTCAATATCTCGGTAAGACAGTTCCAGTACTCCAATCTCGTACAGGACGTCGCCGGTGCACTGGCGGATTTCAAACTGGATGCCCGAACGCTCGTCCTGGAAATCACAGAGAGCGCATTGATGCAGCGAACCGATCTGATGTTGAGAACCCTGCAAGAGTTGAAGACATCGGGCGTGCGTCTGGCGATCGACGACTTCGGTATGGGCTATTCATCGCTCAGCTATCTGCACCGGTTCCCCGTCGATATCCTCAAGATCGACAAATCCTTCATCGACCGCATCGGGGACGAGGCCGATGGTACCGGCCTGACTTCGGCAATCATCGCACTGGGTGCTACCCTGCAAATGGTAACCGTGGCCGAAGGGGTGGAACACGCCAGCCAGGCCCTCCAGCTTGCAAGGCTCAAGTGCCAGTTTGCGCAAGGTTACTATTTCTCCAGGCCGATCACGGCCGAGGAAGTGGAATCGGAGTGGATCCGGAAGGGCAAGGGACTAGGGAAAAGGGGCTATGGCCTGTAATAACGACGAACGTGACCGGCGATTCCGGATGAATTGCCACCACTTCGGATAGGTGATTGCTTGCTGGCGCTGCTCCGAAATCGGACAAAGCTGAACGCAGAGGCGGCCTGCGTTGGCGATGCCGCTCGCCTCAAGGTCGCATTCGAGGTCGATGGCGAACATGCGTCGAGGCCCGGGCGAGCACACTATCATTTTTGTCCATACTTGCTAAAGCGCTCGTTCCCGGGCCCAATACCGTTCACGGGCTACCGACCTTGTGCCAACAGGAGCCGATGCATGATTCTCGTGACCGGTGCAACCGGATTGAATGGCAAGGAGCTGCTGAGTCGGCTATCGGCTATAGGCGTTCGCGCGCGCGCGTTGGTGCGGAGCATGGCCAAGGCCGATGGGCTGGTTTCGCTGCCGGGCGTCGAGATCGTCGCAAGCGACATGGCGCGCCCCGAAACGCTCGCCGAAGCGCTGCGCGGCGTCGACCGCGCGATGCTGATTTCTTCGTCCGACCCGATGATGTTCGAGGTCCAGTCGAACTTCATCGACGCTGCCCGCAAGGCGGGCGTGAAGCATGTGGTCAAGCTGTCGGGAATCATGCCCGAGCTCGACTCGCCGTTTCGGTTCGCCCGCATGCACGCCGAGATCGAGCACAAGCTGGAGGACTCGGGCTTGGCGTACACGCATCTGCGTGCCGGCGAATTCATGCCCGCGTACTTTCGGCAGGTGCCAGCGATGATCGGCAAGGGGATGTTTTTCCTGCCGATGGAGGATGCGAAGATCGCGTCGGTCGACGTCGGCGACATCGCGGAGGTCGCCGCATTGACGCTGACCAGCCCCGGCCACGAGGGCAAAACCTACCCGCTCACCGGCCCAGAGGCGCTGACCATGGCCGAAGTCGCGCAGAAGATTTCCACGGTGACCGGAAAGACAATCCGCTACGTCAACGTCGCCCCCGAGGATGCGAAGAAAGCTCAGCTCGCCGCCGGCCAGCCCGCCTACATGGTCGATGCGCTGGCCGAGCTCTTTGCCGAGCGGCGCAAGGGCAAGGAAAGCCAGGTCTCGTCCGTGGTCCAAACGCTGTTGGGTCGCTCCGCGACCAGCTTCGACGAATTCGCCGCGCGCCATGCGGCGATCTTCCGCGGCGAGCAAGCTCTACCGAAGCTCTGACATCAGCCAGGAGACCGAACATGAAGCACTTCCTCATCAAGTATCAATTCAAGAACGGCACACGCGAGGCGTGGCATCAGCACATCGATCAGTTCATCGGCTGGCTGAACAGCGATCCTGATTTGAAAGGGAAGATCTCCTATCGCTGCATGAAGGAAAAAGACGGCACCGGCTACTACCATCTCGCCGCCGCTTCTGACGATCAGGCGATCAAGGCATTGCAGAGCAAGGATTTCTTCAAGCGCTATACCGAAGAAACCAAACTCGTGGCTGGAGGAGAGGTCGAGGTCGTGCCGCTCGAGCTCATCGCGGAGACCTCGTGAGCGCGCGTTCCACTCGCA
>JBGPMZ010000586.1:0-2533 GCA_041487255.1 Binataceae bacterium (SeqCode)
CCTCGGCGTCGGTGTTGGTGGGCGGCATCAGGTTCATCGCAAGCATGAACGAACCCCATGCGCCATATGAGCCAAGCGCGGTGCGGCATCCGCCTGGCGCTATATAGTCGCGGTAGATATCGGCGGAACCCTGGATGGGAATGATCGCTTTCAGATGCGCCGGATTCTCTGCCGCGACTTTCAGCGAACTGATTCCGCCATACGAGAGACCCCACATACCGACGTTGCCGTCGCACCAGCTCTGCTTCGCAATCCACTCGCACGCCTGCGCGCCATCGACGCCTTCATTGCGATGCATCGCTTCCCACACTACGCCGTCGGAGCTGCCCAGCCCGCGAAAATCGATCAGCAGGTGCGCATAGCCGCGCTCCGCGAAGTAGCGCCGCGAGACCTCGAACGACGCGCCGATCATGTCGTCCTTGTGGTACGGGTAGAAACTCATCAGCGCCGGAAACGGACCTTTGCCGGCCGGCCGGTAAAGATCTGCCGACAGCGATGCTCCATCCTTCAGCGGGATAAGCAAATTCCGTTCGATTGCGATTTCGTTGCGCGCTTCTTCAGCCATGTTCGCATCCTCCTGACTTGGGAAACTCTTAGCGCAAGATCGATGGTGGCGGTTAACGCTGCGATGGTTTGGCATCGGCGGCGCATGACGCTACATTCCGCGTCATGCCCAGGCAGCGCGTTGGCGATATCGAGATCTACTACGAAGTGCACGGCGCCGGACCGCGGACGTTGGTTCTCATCCGCGGCCTCGGCTCGAATCTGCTCTCATGGTACGAGCAGATCGATGAACTCTCGCGCCACTACAAATGCGTGGTATTCGACAATCGCGGCGCGGGCCGCACCGACAAGCCCGATGCGCCTTACTCCATCAAGCAGATGGCGGATGACACCGCGGGGCTGATGGACGCGCTCCGCATCGGGCGCGCGGCGCTGCTCGGAATCTCGATGGGCGGAATGATCGCGCAGGAGTTCGCCCTGCATCATCAGGAGAAGCTGAGCTGCCTCATCCTCGGATGCACGCACTTCGGCGGCGCGGGCGTCACGCAGTCGCCCCCGGAAATCGTCGCCTCGGTGATGGCGGGAACCAACGCGACGCCTGAGCAGCAGAAGCAACAGCTACAGGCGGTCTTCTGCGACGACACCATCGAGCGGCGCCCCGAAGTCGTAGAGAAACACCATCGCATCCGCGCGCAGTATGCGATCCCGCCCTTCGCGTTCATGCGTCAGATCGCCGCCATCGGTGCATTCGACGCGAGCGCGCGTCTCGCTCAGATTCACGTTCCGACGATGGTGATTGCCGGGCGCGAGGATCGCCTCGTAGCGCCGGGGAATTCAAAGCTGATTGCCGATCGCATTCCCGGCGCGACGCTCACGGAATTGCCGGGCGGTCATTTGTTCATGGCGGAGTACCCGGAGCAGTTCAATCGCGCGGTGACTGACTTCATCGACGCCCACCCGTAATTCGCCTCTCCCGCGCGTGCGACAAAGTCGCCACGCGCAAGCTGGGAGAGGTCGCGGCAGGACGTGCGCGCAGGTCCTGGCGCGGGTGAGGGTGCTGCGAACTCCACCCGCCTAGATTTGGAAGTCCCCCTTCTTCGGGCGCTTGCCCTTCTTCGCCTCGCGCGCGGCGTCGCGCTCCAGCTCCGCAAGCTCGTCGCGCACCTGATTGAGGCGCTGACGAAATTCTCCAGCCTCGATGCGCACGCCGACTTTGCATCCGACGCAAGCGAAATGAGTCTCGGCGCTTTCTTCAAACTCATGCACGAGGATCGAATTCAAATGCCCGCACTTCGGGCACGCCACATCTACGGTTTCATCTTCGAACATCTGAATTTCTCCGTGCGAGTCTCGCTTTGAAGCGTAAACTATCCGCCCTCGCATGTCACGGCTGCGCGCCGGTGGACGCCGAAAACCGCGGCGCGTAGAACTAGGCTATGCCGTTGCTGTCGTCATTCGTGGGAACTACATCGCAAGCGCGCGTCGCCGAAATCGATGCGCGATGGACAATGGCCTACGCCGCCGCGCTCGACGACCTGATGCCGTGCTACATGGACACGCGCCTGCCGAAGCAGTTCCTCGCGCATCCGATGTTCCCGGTCTGCATCGAATGGCCGGTCATCATCAGCATGCGGGAACTATTCGAGAGCGGTGGAATCACTCCCGACGAATCGCGGCGCGGCGTGCATGCGATGCACGATGTGACGATTCACAGGCAGATTCGACCGCCGGAGAAACTCACCACGCGCGCGACGGTGGTCGCGATCGAGCGTCGCAAACCTGGCGCATACCAGGTGACGCAACTTGAAACCATCGATGAATCGGGCGCGCTGGTGTGCACCTCGAGGTACGGCAGCATCTATCGCGGCGTCGAGGTGACCGGCGAGGACAGGCCGCTTGCCGCGAGCTCAGATTTGCCTCGCGCGAGCAACGCTCCGCGGCAGCCTCGCAGCGAGGCGAAGGTGCACGTCGCGGGAGGTCTCGCGCACACCTACACCGAATGCGCGCAAATCTGGAATCCGATTCACAC
>JBGPMZ010000587.1:0-2530 GCA_041487255.1 Binataceae bacterium (SeqCode)
CGCGACATTATCGAAGCGGTCGAGGGGCCGATCACGCTCAACGTATGCACCGACGGCTCCAGCTCATGCGCACTGCAACCGACGTGCAGGATGTATCGCGTCTGGGAAAAGGGCCAGCGCGTGCTATTGGAAGTATTTTCCGACACTTCGTTGCAGGAAATCTCATCGACACGCATGAGCACCGGTTTTCCTGAAATTCCTCCCGCGCAGATAGCTGCTTCGAACAAGTAGCCTCGAATTGCCGCCCTTCCCGGATTTGAACATCGCCCCGACATCTCCAGCCGAAATATCGTACGGCGCCACGCTTCGATGAGCCCCGAGAGCAGCGCGGCAATAGCCGCCCAGCGCCCCGAGCAGGTCTTCACCGAGAAGACCTTTTACCTCGAGGAGTTTTACGGCAAGAGCCTGCTCTTCGCGCTGGTGCCCCCGGTCGGCCAGCGGATGAGCGATTTCGATTCGCTCGTGAAAACGCTGCGCGAGTTGCGCCGCAACCAAACGCGATGCGTCGTGATCGTATCGCCCAGTGCGCTGACAGGGGTGATGCGGCGCCTCGGCAAAATGGCGCCGCCCGAGGCGCCACCCATATTCAATCCCACCTTCGGATTGCGCACGCGCCCGTATCCTCCCGATTCCGCGGTCGCGAAAATCTGGCACGCGCTCCGCGCCGGCTCCATCGTAGTGGCCTCGACCAGCACCGATGATCCCGAGGATCTGATGGTATTCGCGCAGGAACTCGCGTCGCGCTTGCGCGTCTTCAAACTGATCCTGCTCGATCGCGGCGGCGGTTTGGTCGCCGAGAACGGCGAGCGGATGTCCTTCGTCGAAGCCAAGCGTCATGCGCGCGCGCAACGGCGCGCCGTCACCAAGCTGCGCCGAAAGATGGTGCGCCTCGCCTCCGACGCGATTCGCGACGGCGTCGGCACCGTGAACCTGGTTTCGCCGCGATGGGTCTATGAGGAGCTGTTCAGCTTCACCGGTCTGGGCACGCTGTTCACTCCGGCGCAGTACGGCACCGTATCGCCGATCTCGATCGATGATTTCGAAGAGGTCGAGGCGCTGATCGTTCGCGCGCAGGACGCGGGGTTCCTGCTTCCGCGATCGCCCGGGCAAATCGAGGGGATCCTGCCCTCGTGCTTCGGCTACCACGTTGGCGATGAACATCTCGCCGGGATTTGCTCGCTGCTCACCGATCCCTACCGGCGCGATCGCGCGGGCGAGATAACCGCGCTCTACACGCTCACGCGTTTCCAGGGCGAAGGAGTCGCAGCCGAGTTGATCAAGGAGATCATCAAGGAAGCGAAGGCGCGCAAACTCAAGTACGTGTTCGCATGCACCAGCGAGGAGCGCGCCGCGCGATTTTTCAAGAGACTCAAGTTCCGCCGGGTCGGGCCTGAACAAGTGACCTCGCTCAAATGGCGCGGCTACGATTCCAACCGTATCGCGCGTATCAGCATTTTCCGTCTCGATCTGATGTAATGGCGCTGTGATGGAGGTGATGCGTGGCTGAAATCATCCCGCCTTCCTCCGAAGCATCTCGCGACGCATCTGGCCGCCGCATACTCTCCTCGGAATCGCTGTGGATGTTCGCCGCGATCGTCGTGATCGCGACCGTCGCTCTCGCACTGACGACTTATCGGCTCGGCGTGCGCGATGTATGCAGTGGCAACGAGGCGGTCGAGGGCGTGTTCGTGCAGCAGATGGTCGAACACGGCAAGCTGCTCTTCCCACTCGAGAACGGACGCGCGCCGATGTACAAGCCGCCGCTCTTTCATTGGACCGCGACCGCCATCGACCTCGTCAGCGGCACCAAGAAGGTCACCGCGTTCAACCTGCGGCTCCCGTCGGTGCTCTATGCGGTCGCCGGCGTCATCCTCACAATGCTGTTCGCGTATGACATCCTGGGCCTCGAAGCCGCGGCCCTCGCGGGACTGACACTGGTCGGCGCATTTCAATACATCACGCTCGGAAGATTCGGCCGCGTCGACATGGCGCTCGCATTCTACGAGGCGCTCTCGCTCTTCGCCTTCTTCTGGTGGATCGGACCCAAACCCACCGAGCATCCGTCGTTCGCGCAGGAAGCCGTTAGCGAAGTAATGCAGTACGTGCTCGCGATCGCGCTCGGCCTGGCGGTGCTCGCCAAGGGCCCGGTCGGTGCGCTGCTCCCACTCGCGGCGATGGGAATCTTCGTGCTGGTCGAGGGACGCTTGCGCGAAGCTTTTCGTCGGATTTCGCTGCTTGCGGTTATCTTCGCGATCCTGCTCGGCTCGAGCTGGTACATCGCATGCTGGGTCGGCCAGGAATATGGGTTCCTCACGCGCCAGATCGGCAGCGAGAATGTTGGCCGATTCGTCGGCTCGCTGGGCGCGATGTCGCCGCTGTACTACGTCGTACCGATCCTTCTCAACTCGGGGCCGCTGAGTCTGCTGATTCCGATCGCCGTCGTGATGGCGCTCCGGTCGCGCCCCAGTCGCGCCGAGGAAATTCGGACCCCCGCAGCCGCCGCGCCGCGCGAAGCGGTGCGCTTGTTCGC
>JBGPMZ010000588.1:0-2528 GCA_041487255.1 Binataceae bacterium (SeqCode)
CCTCGAAGACTACGTGCTATGCCAGGAGCAACTGGCGCAAGGATGCAGCGCGACCACCATCGCCATCAACATGCACCTGTTCGGCCTCGGCAGCATGGTGGATCGCTCGACCGGTCAGCGCCCCGAGGAAAAACTTTTCTGGAATGCGATCGGACACGGCAAACAAATCATCGGCGGCGGCATCAGCGAACCGGAGACCGGCGGCGATTGGGGATTGTTCGCGACCAAGGCGCGCAAGGACGGCGACTACTACGTTCTCAACGGGCGCAAGACCTTCACCAGCCTCTCGCCGGTCATCGATTTGTTCATGGTGATGGCGACCATCGAGGACTCCGACCCGCCGCGCGCCTCGACGTTTCTCATCCCCAAGGGCACCCCGGGCCTCGAGCTGATCGAGACGTGGGACGCGATGGGCATGCGCGCGACGGCAAGCCATGACCTCGTGATCAAGGACGTGCGCGTGCCGGCGGTTGCGATGGCGGAGTCGCGGCCGGTAGGGCCGATCGAAGAAGCGGCGGTATCGTTGTTCGCGTGGTTCTGCCTCTCGGTGTCGGCGGTCTATACCGGCATCGCGATCGCGGCATTCAAGTTCGTGAAAGAATTCACCGGCAGATTCAAGCCGATGGCGCTGCCACGGCCAATCAAATATCTGCCGGGAATCCAGTTCGCCGCTGCCGATGCCGAAGCACTCATCGCGGCCTCCCGCGCGCTCTATCTGAGCACCGCGCGCGACTATGTCTCGGATCCCAAAGCCTTCGCCGCGGAGGCAGGGCTGGCTCGCGTGGTGTTGGCGAAATATGTCGCGACGAACAATGCGATACGCGCGGTCGATCAGATGATGGAAATCGTCGGCGCCCACGGCTACCTGAAGAAATTTCCGATGGAGCGCTACTTCCGCGATGTGCGCGCGGGCGTGAATCATCCGCTTTCGAATGCGCGAGCGCGCGAGCTGATCGGCAAGAGCGTACTCGGCATCGGGCTGGCCGAGCTGCCACGCTGGTAAACCTAACCCCCGACCCCTTCCCTTAACCTCACCCGGCGCGGACGCCGTTCCCTCTCCATAAGTGGAGAGGGATAAAAGGAAGGAGGACAGTATGGCTGGGAAGGGGAGCATAAAAGATGTAGGCGTGAATGAAGTCGAACAGGTCGCATTGCGGGCCGCTCGCGCCGCCGGACGCATCCATCTTCGCTGGCTGAACAAAACCAAAACCACTCGCAAGAGCAACGCGCTTGACCTGGTGACCGAGGCCGACAAGGAAGCTGAGGCCGCTATCATCGCGGCGATCCGCCGAGCGTTCCCAGCGCATGCGATCCTTGCCGAGGAGAGCGGCGCCAGCGCGCACACCAGCGACCATCGATGGATCATCGACCCGCTCGACGGCACCACCAACTTCGCGCACGGATTCCCGGCGTTCTGCGTCTCCATCGCATATGAGCATCGCGGGCGTGTCCAGTTCGGCGTGGTCTTCGATGCGTTGCACAAGGACTTGTTCACCGCGCGCCGTGGCAAGGGCGCGAAGCTCAACGGCAAGCCGATCCGCGTCAGCAAGGCCAAGGCGCTCGCCACTTCGCTCCTCGCGACGGGGTTCGCCTACGATCGGCGCGAGCGCCGCCGCTTCTATCTGGCCTTCTGGGAAGAGATGATGACGCGCGTCGAGGGCGTGCGGCGCGCCGGTTCAGCCGCCCTCGACCTCGCATCGGTCGCATGCGGCAGGCTCGATGGCTTTTGGGAATTCGGCCTCAAGCCGTGGGACGTCGCGGCGGGTTCTCTGCTGGTCACGGAGGCCGGGGGCACGGTCACGAATATGGATGGAACTGCGCTCGACATCGCGGGTGCGCAAATCCTCGCGACCAACAAACTGATCCATCGGGAGATGGCACAAGTGCTTCGCGAGATACGTCCGGAGGCGGAACGCCGCCACCTCGAGCAGCTTCGCGACGAAGGCACGACCACCTAGCAGCTTGTCCGCGCGTATCCCGCGCGATACCTTCTTGATTCTGCCGACGCCCCGGTAGTGAAAAGGACATCACGGAGGTCTCCGGAACCTCAAGTCCGGGTTCGATTCCCGGCCGGGGCACCATGCTCATAGATCCATCAAGGGAAGGCCCACCAGCTCGTCGAGGAGCCTGGGACCTCACGATTCATCTTTTCGAGCTCGTCAATGCACTCTCAGTCGTTTCTCAGCAGCCCGGTGATACCAGCGATGAAGATTGCGCTCAGCAGCCATCCCGCGATGATCTGAAGCCATAGGTAGTACCGCAACACCCGTCCGCGAACCGAAATGCCGCGGCCTAGCGCGTGCACCTCACCGGATGCCGTCGCATCAGGCCACCAGTAATGCTCCTGATGGAGATTGACGAACGGCAGGAACACGTCGAGCGAGTAGAGCAGCGGTTGCAATTCCTCGTACGATTTTCGCACATCGGTGGGCTTGTTTTCGGGCCAGGTCGGAGCCATGACACCGGCCCGCGCTCCGATCGAGACGAGCAGCCATCCTAGAAGCACGACCGCTAGCGACCAGAAAAGC
>JBGPMZ010000589.1:0-2527 GCA_041487255.1 Binataceae bacterium (SeqCode)
CGTACATGTTCTACCTGCGCCTCGGGGATCACACCATCGTGGGTGCGTCACCCGAGGTGATGGTGCGCGTCGAAGGAAATGAGGTCACGTTGCGCCCCATCGCGGGTCCGCGGCCGCGCGGCAAGACCGAGCGCGAAGACCTAGACCTGGAACAGGAACTGCTCGCCGATCCCAAGGAGCGCGCCGAGCACATCATGCTGGTTGACCTCGGACGCAACGACGTCGGCCGCGTCGCAAAAATCGGCTCCGTCAAGGTGACCGAGCTGATGGTGGTCGAACGTTACTCGCACGTGATGCATATCGTTTCGAACGTCACCGGCGAGCTGCGCGGCGAATGCGACGCGTTCGACGCCTTCGCGGCGACTTTTCCGCAGGGCACGGTGTCCGGTGCGCCGAAAATTCGTGCGATGGAAATTATCGACGAGCTCGAATCAGTGCGCCGCGGCGTATATGCGGGCGCGGTCGGCTATTTCAGTTACACCGGCAACACGGATACGGCGATCGCGCTGCGCACGCTTCTGATCAAGAACAATCGCGTCTATGTGCAGGCCGGCGGCGGTGTGGTCGCGGATTCCGATCCCGCCGCGGAGTTCGAGGAGTCCGTCAACAAGGCGCGGGCGATGATTCGTGCGCTCAACGCCGCTCGTGAGTTCGAGACGGCTGCCGCGGCGGTAAGCAGGTAGGCTCATGCGGATATTGATGATCGACAACTACGATTCATTTACCTACAACCTGGTGCAGTATCTCGGCGAACTCGGCGCCGATGTTACCGTGAAGCGCAACGATGCGATCGATATCGCGGGCATCCGCGCGCTGCATCCCGACGCGATCGTGGTCTCGCCCGGACCGTGCACGCCGAAAGAAGCGGGAATCTCGCTCGCGATTTTCAAGGAGCTTGCAGGCGAGCTGCCGATTCTCGGCGTCTGTCTCGGCGAGCAATGCATGGGCGAGGCCTTTGGAGGCCGGGTCGATCGCGCGCCACGCCTGATGCACGGGAAGACCTCGCCGGTGATTCATGACGGACGCACGATTTTCGAGGGCCTGCCAAATCCGTTCGATGCGATGCGATATCATTCGCTGATCGTCGGCGCGAACTCGATTCCAGATTGCCTCGAAGTCAGCGCGCGCACCGCCGACGGCGAGGTGATGGGGCTGCGGCACAAAGAGTTCTTCGTCGAGGGCGTGCAGTTTCATCCTGAGTCGATCGGCACCCCGGAGGGAAAGCATTTGTTGCAGAACTTCCTCAAGCGAGCAGCTGCGTGAGCGATTTCGCACCCGCATACGAGGCGGTGCTCGCGCGCCGTGCGCTTTCCGCTGACGATGCTGAGCGCGCCTTCGGTGCGGTCCTCGACGGCGATGTTTCGAACGTTCTTGCGGCGGCGTTTCTGATCGCGCTGAAGATGAAGGGCGAGACCGGCGACGAGATCGCGGGGTGCGCGCGGGCGATGCGCGGTCGCGCTCGAACACTGAAACTTGGGGTCGAGAATCTCCTCGACACCTGCGGCACCGGCGGCGACAATGCGGGCACGTTCAACATCTCGACCACGGTCGCGATCGTGACCGCGTCGTGCGGAGTCGCGGTCGCCAAGCACGGCAATCGCGCGATCAGTGGCAAGGTGGGCGGCGCCGATGTGCTGGAAAGACTCGGCGTCAAGATCGATTGCGATCCGCCCCTACTGCGCAAATGCCTGCGCGAAGCGGGATGCTGCTTCATTTTCGCACCTGCATATCACCCCGCGATGGCACGCCTGGCGCCGCTGCGCCGCGCACTCGCGACGCGCACGCTTTTCAATCTGATGGGGCCGCTGGTGAATCCTGCCTTGCCGCACCGTCAAGTTGCGGGCGTCGCCGAAGCGCACCTCTTTGAGGAATTCGCCCGTGCGATTGCGATCCTCGGCACCGAGCATGCGATGGTCTTTCACGGCCTCGACGGCCTCGACGAGATATCGATTTCGGCGGACACCAAGGTCGCCGAGATTCGTGGGGAGTCGATTTCCGAGTACACCATCACGCCCGAGCAATTCGGAATCGAGCGGGTCGGCCGCAGTGGTCTTCGCGCAGATGACGCGGATCACTCCGCCAAACTGTTGCGCGCCGCTTTGGTTGGAGACGAGCAGGGGCCGGCGCAGGATATACTCGCGCTTAACGGTGGCGCCGCCATTTATGTCGGCGGCAACGCCGCGTCATTGGCCGACGGTGTGGCGAGGGCGCGGGAAATCATCGAATCGGAAAGGGCGCTCGAAGTAATCGATGAAATGCGCCGCATCACTAACGGCGCGGCGAAATCGCGCAGAAAGTCCAAGGCGAAATGAGTTCGATCCTCGACAAAATATTCGCCGCCAAGCGCGAGGAGCT
Organism: Binataceae bacterium (SeqCode); assembly: GCA_041487255.1. Classification (GTDB taxonomy): domain Bacteria; phylum Desulfobacterota; class Binatia; order Binatales; family Binataceae; genus DATGKG01. The sequence goes on from JBGPMZ010000589.1 coordinate 2,356, forward strand.
CAAGGCGCAGCGAACAATCGTCAGTGACTTCGCGATCATGGCACGCGCGAACCAAGCACCGCCGCCGCGCGATTTCATCGCTGCACTGCGCGCGCATCGTCCCGCGATTATTGCGGAAATCAAACGCGCCTCTCCGAGCAAAGGCGACATTCTTCCCGATCTCGATCCGAAA
>JBGPMZ010000590.1:0-2515 GCA_041487255.1 Binataceae bacterium (SeqCode)
CTCGAGTGAGGCTGAGAGGCCTGCCGCGCGATGAAGTGGGAACCCAATGCACGGTTACCACGCCCTGGCGCACCCTGGATTCCTGCTCACCATGGTCGCGCGGCACCGCGAGAACTCCAGGCGCCCACGTAGATTCACCAACCCTTCGAGTCGCAACGCTGACCGCGCGACCTTAGCTTCCTCGCGGAGGCCGCTAGTAGTTCGGCCTACTCTGTCTCCTCGGCGTTCGAAAAACACCTGCCCTCCGCCCAGCTTATTTCGAAATAGGGAAATAGTGTGTCAGGAAATCCATCACGTGCTGGCGATACTGCAGTGGATACTTGTCCCGCAGCCGGCAGTGACCTGCGCCTTCGCCGATCCAGATCGACTTTGGCTCGCGCGCGTGATCGTAGAGCACCCTAACATCACTGGGCGGCACCGTGTCATCGGCAGAGCCTTGCATCAGGAAGACAGGTCGCGGGGCGATTTGCGCGATTGCATCGACGGGACCAGGCATCCCGCGGCCGCCCATCTGCCAAACCGCGATCCAGGTCATCATCGCAACGAAGCCGGGCCCGAGATCAGGACGGGCACGTTGCGTGCCGACAGTGATGATGTCGCGAGGTGAAAGAATCGACGCCTCGGCGATCACGCCCTCGATATCCTTGTCTTCAGCGGCGGCCTCGATCGCACTCGCTGCTCCTTGTGAGCATCCGAACGCGATCAGGTGCTTTATTCCGCGGTTCCGCTTGAGATACGCGACTGCGGCTTCTACGTCGCGATGTTCCCATATGCCGAGACGGAGTATGCGTCCGCTGCCGTCGCTCATCCCATGACCCCGGCAGTCGAACATCAGGACCGCATAGCCACTATCGTGGAGCATTTTCGCATCGCGCAAAAACTCGAGGCGATTTGAGCCCAAGCCATGCACCGTAACCACGCCTACATCTGCGGATGCTGCCGGCACAAACCAGCCCCGCAGCGTCTCTCCGTCTTCGGCTTTCAAACTGACGTCCTCGTACGCGAGGCCGAGCGCAGTTTCGGGATTACCTTGGATGGTGCGGTTCTCGTCGCTCGATGTTCGGGTGATGATCTTGCCGGCGCCGTAGTAAGCTGCGCCGACGAGAAACATCGCTATCAGTGCTAAGCCGGCCAACGCGGAGAGCAAGATGCACCTTACCCATTTCATAGGTCAGAGAATCTCCCGTCGTCTAACTGACGGTTCATCGAGCGCGCCGATAGCTTTCCTGTGCCGTGACGATCTTTCATCGCGGAATCCAGATAGGAGCGGCCCCGAACAGGTGGTCAACGATCGCGATCTGGTATGCGAGAAAAAGGCCGAAGCCGAAACTCAGGAGTCCCGAGCCCGTCACGAGTCCTCGGTGCAGCCACGAGACGTTTCGCGATGCGACCACGAACGGCGCCGCGATCGCCGCCGTGATGAGTCCCATACCGATTATCGTACCGATGCAGAATATGGCGAGGTAAAGCGTCGCCCATAGGGGTTGCGGAATCGCGCTCAACACGAGCAACGCGATCGCTGCGCTGCCCGCGAGCCCATGGACCAGACCCACTCCGAAGGATTTCAGGAGGGGTCGGCGCGATCCGAACGCCGGCAGTTTGTCAGCCGGCACGAGATGATCGTGAGGAATCGCATCGTCAGCATTTTCGCCAGCGCCAATATGAACGTGCGGATGCGAATGTACGGTCCAAGCGTGAGCGTGAGGATGCGTATGAACGACCAGGTCTTCGTGATCCGATGAAGTTTCGCTCACTCGAGACGCGAATCTGCGAACCACGCCTGCCGCTGCACCGACGCCGAGCAGTATCAGCACTACGGCGACCGCAAATTCCATTGAGAGTCCGAGGCGGGTCGGAATCGCAATTTTGAAAGCTATGATAGCGGTGCCCACCAGCAGCACAGTAAACGTGTGGCCGAGTCCCCACACCACGCCGATTTGGGCGGCCGTCATCAGACGGCGTTCGCGGCTGAGGATGGTCGTCACCGCGATGACGTGATCGGGATCGGTTGCATGACGCATACCGAGTAACAGCCCAAGGAGCGCAATCCCGAGCGGCGCAGCATTGGCAGGGTTCATCGGATTGGTTCCCTTCTCGATCAGGGCGGTCAACTGTACACACACTAGTGTGCGCGAAGAAGGGCGGCGGGCGCCAGCAGATTCACCAGTCAAAAGCATTTGCACGAAGGTTCAACGCCGTCGCATCGCTGCCCAAGACCGAGGCAGCGCTCCGCGTGCTGAAGGCTGAACTGCTGCCGGCGTAAATTTGCCGAAGTGGCGGTCGTCGCCGCAAGCGTCGGTCGCCCGGAAATTAATCGCCCACGGTCATAAATCGCGTCGAACTCGCATTCTTCATTGCGCGGCTGCGCGGCGTCGGGCGGGTTCGAGAATCGCCTGTTGACAATCTTGTAAGAAAGTAGTTGCAAGTTTGTAAGTCATCGCTGCACCAGCATCGCAAAGGAAGTCACCCCTGATGGATACTCCCGAGTTGTGGCAGTTCACGAGCTCTCACTTCA
>JBGPMZ010000591.1:0-2502 GCA_041487255.1 Binataceae bacterium (SeqCode)
GAGGACTTCGGCAACCTCGCGAAACGTTACTCCGACGACGAATCGAAAACCCAGGGCGGCGAGCTCGGCACGTTCGCACCCGACGACATTATGGACGAGGTCCTCGCGGCGATAAGAAATATGCAGCCCGGGCAAATCTCCGAGGTCGTTCGCAGCAAACATGGGTTCCACATCATCAAGGTCGAGCAGCATGAGGTTCCCGGCGTCAAGCCGCTTGCAGTGGTGAAGGAGGACATCCGCAATCAGCTAGTCGATCAGCAAACCCGCGGGCGCCTTCAGAGCTGGGTCGAGACCGAGCTGGTGAAGCAGCACGACGTGGAGACGATGTACTAGGGTGGCGCGCAAGCGCGCAAATTATCCGATGACGCGCAAGCGCCAAATCATCCAATGACGCGCAAGCACAAAAGGCCGCTCCTCGCGATCACTATGGGCGATCCCGCGGGTATCGGACCGGAGGTCGTGCTCAAGGCCGTCGCGTCAGTTGCGAAGCGCGGCGACTCGCCCGAGTTTGTGGTTATCGGCGATCTCGAAGCGATGCGCGACGCGGCGGATAATATCGCCGGCGCGCCGGCGCTGGTTGAATGGCGGCGGGGCGAAGCGCTTTCCTCCAATGGGTTGGCGCTGCTGCCGCTGACCGCACTGCCGCCCGAGGCGCGCCGTCCGGGCAAGCCAAGCCTCGAAGGTGGCGACGCATCTTTTCGATACGTGGACGCGGGTGCGCGGATGGCCCGCGATGGTGAGGTCGATGCGCTGGTCACCGCGCCAATCAGCAAGGAATGGTGGTACCGCGCCGGGCATCGTTTTCCCGGCCATAGCGAGGTGATGGCGAAGGTCGGCCGCTCGCGAAACTGGAGGATGATGTTCGCGGGGAGCGAGCTGCGCCTCGCGCTGGTGACCGTGCACGTGGGCCTCGCCAAGGTGCCGGCCCTGCTCAATCAGAAAAAGGTGTTCGAGACTATCGTGATTCTCGATCGGCATATGCGCGAGAATGAAGGCGCGGTCAGTCCGCGAATCGGGGTGCTCGGTTTCAATCCGCATGGCGGCGAAAGCGGTCTCTTCGGTGATGAAGAAACCCGCATCATCGCACCGGCGATCCGGCGCGCGTGCCGGCGCGGCATCGATGCGCATGGTCCGCTGGCGCCCGATACCGCGTTCGTCCGCCACGACGGACGTTTCGGCTTCGACGCGGCTGTGACTATGTATCACGATCAGGGCTTGATCGCGCTCAAGACTCTGGAGTTTGATCGCGCGGTGAATGTGACGATCGGATTGCCATTTATCCGGACTTCTCCCGATCACGGGACAGCGTTCGACATTGCCGGGCGCGGCATCGCGAGTCCTTCGAGCATGATCTCGGCGATCGAATACGCGTGGCGAGCGGTGAAGGGGCGTCACGCGGCGGGGCGGCGGGCGGCGTAGAATCATGGCGGACAAGCTGATAATTCGCGGCGCGCGCGAGCACAACCTCAAGAACATCAACCTGGAGATTCCGCGCGACCGGCTAGTCGTGATCACCGGACTCTCGGGCTCGGGAAAATCCTCGCTCGCGTTCGACACCATCTACGCGGAAGGACAACGGCGCTACGTCGAGTCGCTCTCCGCGTATGCTCGCCAGTTCCTCGAGCAGATGGAAAAGCCGGACGTCGATTCGATCGAAGGACTCTCGCCGGCGATCTCGATCGAGCAGAAGACCACCTCGCGCAATCCGCGCTCGACAGTCGGCACCATCACCGAGATTTACGATTACCTGCGGCTGCTCTTCGCCCGCGTCGGTCACGCGTTCTGCTACAACTGCGGGCGCGAAATCAGCCAACAGAGCGTGCAGCAAATCGTCGATCAGATCATGAAGTTCCCCGAGGGCACGAGGATTCACGTCCTCGCGCCGATCGTGCGCGATCGCAAAGGCGAGTATCGCAAGGAACTGGCGGACATGAGGCGCGCGGGATTCGTGCGCGCGAAGATCGACGGCAAGCTGTACGAACTCGGCGAAGAGCCCGCGCTCAACAAGAATCAGCGGCACACCATCGAGGTGATGGTGGATCGCCTCGCGATTCGCAGCGGCATCGAAAAGCGGCTGGCCGATTCGCTCGAGGTCGCATTCAAGTACGGGCAGGACCTGCTCAAGATCGAGCGTCTCGAGGACAAGAGCGAGCAGGCGACCTACTTCAGCCAGCGTTTCGCGTGCGTCGAGTGCGGCATCTCCTATCCCGAGATCACGCCGCGCATGTTTTCCTTCAACAGCCCGCACGGCGCATGCACGGAATGCTCGGGCATCGGATCGATCATGTACTTCGATCCGGAGCTGGTCATCCAGAACGACGAGCTCAGCATCTCCGATGGCGCGATCGCGCCGTGGGCGACGATGAACTACATCCTGCCGATCCTCGAGGCGCTCGCCGCGCACTACGAGTTCAGCCTCGATCAGCAGTGGAAGACGATTCCGCTCAAAGTGCGCAAGAAGCTCCTCGACGGTACGGGCGAGGAGGAAATTGAGTTCGCCTA